>JAVEQW010000049.1:0-9646 GCA_034007385.1 Candidatus Izemoplasmatales bacterium | reverse complement strand
TTGGATCAGGATCTTTTCCCAACATTCCGCCTATCGCAAGATTCATAATGAAATAATACGGGTGATCGAAAGGCCAGCCTTCATGATCTTGATTAAAACCATTTTGCCCTTTTAAGTAACGATGTAATTCCACATCGTCCAAAAGATAGATGAGTTTGTCTTCTTCCCAAATAAAGGAATACTTATGAAAACCTTCCGTTACTTCCGGTATTATTAAATCCTTGTAGTATTGTTGTTTGTTTCGATGGTTATATTTTTCTGTATGAACGCAGAGCAATAACTTTCCAGGTTCTACCCCGGTATGTTCCATAATATCAATTTCACCGCTTTTTGGCCAATGGCCGTAGCGATTATCATCGCTCATCATCCATAGTGCCGGCCATGTACCTTTACCTAAAGGTAGTTTTGCTACGAAATCAATCCGGCCGTAAAGAAAACTGAATTTACCTTTGGTATTGATTCTAGCACTCTCGTAAATACCGTTTTTATAGGTCGCTCTAATTACTAAACCTTCATCGGTAAAATCGATATGTTCTTTATCATCCACATAATGTTGTAACTCATTATTGGCCCATTTATCACCGACTTGAACATTAAATATATCCCTTGGCAATTCTTTAAGTTTCGCAAAATCAATAGTTAATAATTTCTGCATTTTCCACACCTCAAATTTTTCTAACAGTCTCTCCTTTAATCAAGTACCCGTCAACGACTATTGACTTACCTGGATTGACTCTTTTTCTTTTATCTATCATTTTTAATATTTCATTAGCGGCTATTTTTCCAATAGTAGCTGTATCTTGTTTAATTGTGGTTAATTTTGGCGTAATGATTTGACCTGCGTCAATCCCGTCAAAACCAATGATTGAATAGTCTTCAGGCACACTCTTACCCGCTGCTTGAATAGCCTGAATAGCACCAATAGCCATCATGTCGGATGCACAGAAAATAGCTGTTGGTTGTTCATCCAAACTAAGCAATTGTTGCATTGCTTCATAACCGTTTTCTTTTGAGAAGTGTTCTCCTTCTACTTCATAGATTGGATCCAATGATAAACCTAAGTCAATCATACTATCTTCAAAAACCTTTTTTCTGGTTCCACCGATATAAGTGTTTACGCCACCATGTATAGTAGCAATCTTTCTATGACCATGATCATATAAGTACTTAACCGCTAAGGTTACAGCCTGATCATTGTTTGAAGTAACATTAGTGATTTTTTCTTGTTCGAAATCAATCATCACCATCGGTAAACTCGAATTATATAATTCAAATAATTCGTCGCTAAAAAAGTCAGCACACAACACAAAAATACCTTCTACTTGTTTTCTTAACGAGTGCTGTAAATAAGAACCCATTTGTCCCCCGGTTTTATGAGATAAAAACAAGATATCATACCCGGCATTTTCAACTTCACTCTTAAATGTTTCTAGAATCTTGGAAAAAAGCGGATGTTGAAGTCCGACTCCACTGATTTCATGAAAGATGATACCGATGGTATATGATCTTTGTGTTACTAAGCTTCTTGCTTGTGAATTAGGAATATAATTCATTTCGTTAGCGAGATTCAAGATTAAATCTTTTGTCTCTTGGGAGATATCAGAATAATCATTCAGTGCTTTAGAAACAGTTGTTACGCTAAAGCCTGATTTTTTTGATATGTCCTTGATTGTAACCATTAACTCACCTTCTCAAAAGTAAAATAATTCAAGTTAAATCCACCTGTATTAGCTCTTATTGTGAAAGTATATACACCAGGTTGTAATTCAAATTCAGTTGACGTAACATCAGTCCAAACTTGCCATCCGCCGGTTGCTGCAATTGGCGTTGTGGCTAATGTTGAAAAGCTTAAATTTAATCTGATTTCAGCACCACCAGATTCAGATGCTACTCTATATATTATACGATAAGTTCCAGCTTCTTCAACCCTTAATCGATAAGTCATGTAATCTCCGCTGTCAATCCATCCTACATTTTTGCCTCCGCCTTCATCAGAAGTATCCTGCAACTGAATTCCTGACATCTCGGTATAAAACTCTGCCTGAACAATATCTGTGACAAGCGGAACTGGTAAGGTTGTAACTATCAAACTGACATTTTCGCTTCTATTGCCAGCGAAATCAACCGCAATAACATCGATATTATATTCAGTTTCAGGTTGCAACCCGGTCATAAAAATGCCATTAACAGTCGTTGAATCTTTTAAACTACCGTTTAAGAAAATATCATATTGTTTAACCATTACATCATCAGTTGCGTGGTTCCATTTTATTTGAATTGAACTGTTAGTTACTTCTTGAAGTGCCAAATTAGTTATTGGTGAAGGAGTAGCTTGATCCATACCTTCATAATCTTTTTGATAGACTCTCACATAATCAACAACCATTGATTGTGGAAAGATAGAGTCATCAACACCTTGAACTCCACCCCAATTTCCACCAACGGCGATATTCATGATCAAGTGGAATCTTTGGTCAAAAGGCCAAGCGTCAGAATTTTCAATGTCTAAGTTCGCATTTGGATTATATCCGAAATAAGCAAACTTGACTCCATCAACATAAAGGTCGATCTTCCCAGGTTCCCAAACCATTTCATAGATTTTGAACTCTTCTTCTACGAAAGTTTCTAATCTGCTAAACCCGATTTGTGTTCCTAAACTATGGTTGTAAGCACCAGTGTGAATTGTTCCATGGATTCTGTTTTCATCATATCCAACATATTCCATGATATCAATTTCACCGCTATCTGGCCAACCGCCATAACGCCAATCAGTAGGAAGCATCCATAAAGCGCTCCAAAGTCCTCTTCCTGATGGCATCTTAGCTCTAATTTGGATTCTGCCATATAACCAATCACCACGATATTTGCTGACTAAGCGCGCTGATGAATATTCTCTTGATTCAATTGGTTCCTTAATAGCGGTAATAAATAAATTTCCGTCTTCAACTCTAGCGTTGTCTAAATCAGCATTTGTGTAATATTGTAACTCATTATTACCCCAACCGCCGCCGCCGACATCATAACTCCATTTAGTGGAATCTGGTAATCCGTCTACGTCAAACTCATCGCACCAAACCGGTTGCCAATCACCATCAAGATTATCTAGGAATGAACATTCTTCAGGCACTAAGCTTCTGTCGTCATAAACAAACTCTGTTGTCGGTGCTTCAGTTGTAGGTGGCACTGTTGTTACAAATTCTGTTGTTGTTTCTGGATTAGTTGAAACAGCAGTAGTAACATCAGCTGTTGTTGGAGTATTGGTGGTTGTTACATTTGAACAACCAACCAATACAATAGTTAATGTTAATAGTGTGAATATCATTAATTTTTTCATAAATTTTACTCTCCTGTAATTCCGGTTCGATCGATACTTTCCACGAAACGTTTTTGTGTAAAGAAATATAGTATTAATAGTGGCAGTAAGGTCAATACGTTACCGGCTAATTTTACAGCCTGCATCAATTCTCTTGCCTGTGAACCTTCTGGGTAAATACTTGTATAGTTATTAATATATTGTTCTAGTTTTAAAGGTAAACTTAACAAGTCGCTTCCTCTTAAGTATAATCCTGACAAGTAAGTCTCATTATAATACCATACAAAACTAAATAAGAAAACAATAATAATGGATGGAATCGCTAAAGGAATATAAATCTTGACAAAGACTTTAAACGGTGTAGCTCCATCTAATTGCGCAGATTCATCCAATGCTTTTGGTATCATTCTAAAGAATTGATAGAAAATCAAGATAAACAAAGCTCCGTTTAATCCTTGGCCTAAAATCGCTGGATAAACAAATGATTTAATCGAACCTAACAATTCATATTGCGAATACATTCTAAACATCGGCAACATGGTAATCTGTGGCGGTACGATAAATGTCATCAGCATCAAAACGAATAATACATTCTTTAATGGAAACTTGAATCTTGCAAAACCGTAACCAA
Organism: Candidatus Izemoplasmatales bacterium; assembly: GCA_034007385.1. Taxonomy (GTDB): domain Bacteria; phylum Bacillota_I; class Bacilli_A; order Izemoplasmatales; family Hujiaoplasmataceae; genus UBA2289. The sequence continues at coordinate 5,702 of JAVEQW010000049.1, read as the reverse complement.
TAATAGCGCTTGAAACTGTTGCGCTTAATGCTGGAAACGCTGCTAAATAAACCGCTTCTGCCAAAGACTTGAAGTAATTTAGTTCCACAAAAACCAAACGATAGTTTTCGAAGTTTAACGATGAAGGTATCCATTTTACACCTGCATCGATTATATCTTCCATTGTCATAAAACTATTGGTCAACATATAAAGCATTGGGTATAGATAAACATAACCAAATGAGAATAACAATGAATAAACGAGTATTTTATAGATTAGACCGTCGGTGAACTTTACACCCATGAATAATCTTTTAGCTTTGATACCCGCATGGACAAAATCTTTTTTGAATAGTAGTGAGAATATATCTCTGATGTTTCTAATAAACTTTCTCATGATTTTGACCTCCTTCTAATGCTCATCAGGCCGACGAATAAGAGAATAATCAAAACCATTACGATAAAGTAAATCCAACTGATTGCGGCTGAATAACCATAACCGTTAATCAAAGCATCTGTAGATTCACCTAGCATTACGTTACGAATATATATAATTACTTCATTCAAGCTAAATACGCTCATTGATACAACCGTATAGATAATAGCTACAGAAATCAATGGTTTAATTGAAGGAAGCGTAATCTTCCAAAATGATGCCCATGGTCCTGCACCATCAACCATTGAAGCTTCATAGATTTCACGGTCGATCTTTTGTAGTCCAGCCAAGAAAATCAATATTTGAATACCCGCAAACCATAAAACCAATAATATAGTGTCAAATAAAGACTGAATCGGCGTAGCGATTCCTGGTGATATATTGCTTAGAACCATTCTGATTAAATCATATTCTCTAATAGAAGGTAAAGTAGTAGCGCCTTGACGCATCAACTCTCCGATTACCGGACCGGAAATGATAATAACCGGAAGGAAGAATATAGTTCTCCATATTCCTTTACCCTTGATATCTTGATTAATTAAAAGCGCAATAATAATCGCAAAGACAATGGTAATTGGAACGTTAATCAATATTTCCACAATATATCCAACTAAGATTTCCACAAAGTAAGGATCGTATAAGAACGCTGCTTTAAAATTATCAATCCCTTGGAAAACCAGTTGCAAATTAGCACCGTCAAGTTTGACTTTGAATAAACTTAAGTAAAGACTGTAAAAGATAGGATACAATGCGAAAATCAAATAACCGCCAATCCAAATTAATATAAATGACAAACCGATTAAACTCTGTCTTCTTTTGTTTGTGATTCTTACCCTTAAAAACGAGAAGAATATCCAATGAGTATTTGTTGTTCTAAAGATAAAATTATGGGACAAAGCATATTTGATTTTTTCCCAAACCAAACCAATTTTTTGAAAAACATTTTTAAAGAAGTTTATCATTGAACATCACCTCCTAAAGCGTAATTAATCGCTCCAATAGTGATGCCTTCATAAACCTTATCTGTTGAAGTATAGTTGATATAAATAATAACCCCATTGCTATAAGTGTTTTTTACAATTCCTTGAACAGGTACTTCGCGGGAAACTAAAGTCTCGCCGATTACATGCTTCAAAGCGTCGTTAATAAAATCATATTGTTCAACTACCGTATCTTTCCATAAATCAAACTCGCTAGTATAAATATATTCGATATCTGTATCTTTTAATAAACTAGAAGGATTCATGGTCAATACAAATGATGGATATACGTTAAAATCTATCAGTTGCAACAAGAACTCTTGTCCGTAACTGTTGAAGTTCAAATAGTCGCTGAAAAGCGGAACTTCACCCATTAAGACAATCTGAAGAACCGGTACTAAATCATCAAAGTACTTAAGCTGCGAATTAAACATCGGAGCTTGGTAATATGATGACATATATTCAAATGCATATGCGTTTGGTCTTAAGTAACCAGCCTTACCGTCATAAAGACTCATCATTTCTTGATAAATACTATAAGAATCTTCTCGTGAATAATAACCTGAATCATAGTAACTGAATAATGTATTTCCTAACATCTCAAAAGTAACATTAACATTTAAGTCCATGTAATCTTCAAAATGTTTTGTACCTAATCTTAAGGTTGACTCTGGATAAAGCAATGATTGATCTTCATAAACGCAAACAGTGCATTGATATTGAAGTCTCAATCTATCAATACCTTTGGCAATATCGCCTCTTTCAGAGATTGAATCGGCTTCTTCACCCGCATAGACATAGCTGTTAATCAATGACACTTCTGAGGTTTTTTGAAGTTCTTCAATTAAGTTTTTAAAACTTCTGGTTGACCCTAACTTGCCATCAAAATCAACTGAAGAAGGTAAGTTACCGCTGTAACCACCATCATTCCAACCCATTAAACCGATATTAAAGTTGCTTAAGCCTTGTAATAAGAAATACTCATGCATTAATAAAACATCGTCAGTGTTGCTCATTTCAATAGTTTGTTTTCCTAATAAGGCATTTTTAGAATCAGCCATCAAATAATCTAGATGAAGCGGAATATCTTGACTGTTAAGTTCAGAATCCAATATACCTTTATCTTTCAAATATTCCTTATATTTATTAGCCATACCAACATAATTAGCTTCATCATTGTCTAATACTTTGTATAGCATTGCGATATCGGCACTTGATGTGTCAACAACTCTTTGCGTACCGCTTGAGTTATCGGTTGTAAAACTTTGACGGAAAGTCTTTCTGATGTCGAATTTAGGGAAAACCAAATTATAATCCAGATTATTAGCTCCGTTTTGGAACATGAATAATCTTGATGAATAATCTCCCGATTCAACTATTCCTAGAAGTCCGTTTTGATTCACTCCATGAACCATACCGAATATCGGCATGGATAAAGTATAGTTGGCTACAGTTATAAAGTTATCTCTTAAACCATAGTTGATACCGTAAAATTGAGCTCTGTAAGGTGATTTATATCTTCCTTCGTTATCTTCATATCTTACCAAAGCTCCAGCTCCATCAGGAATCATCATATAACCAGGAATTTCATCTAACTTAGTAGCGCCTAAAGCAGGGAAGACGATTAAACTAGATAATAAGATTTCATCTGTTTTTTCTTCTCTGATTGACTCGTAAGGAATCTCCGCTCTGATACCGTCTTCTTCAAGTGTAACGATGAAGTCAAATCCCATGTTAAGTTCAATGTAACCAAAGCCCATCAATTGTTCTAGAGTGATTAGACCTTCTAAGTAAAACTCATAGTTTCTTTTACAAGTTCTTGTTGGACAAAAACCACCTAAATCAAGCGATACTTTGATTCCGTTTTCTACTTGTGTTATTTCTTGAGTCAAGGCAATATCGGTAATACCGACATTTTCAACGATATTCATACCTTTAGTTACTTGAATATACTCAATACCTAAACCACCGGATAACAAGGAATCATAAGTACCAGCACTAACTCTATCGATATGGGTGGCGAAAACGTAATTTGTATCCTTGTTTTCAATCTTGAAGGAAATTATGTCTTCATCATAATATAATCTGAGTTTATCGTTTTCAGCAATCAGTTCATCGCTTGATTTGATATCGATATATAACTCGGTATCGACAACACTTAAATCATCAACTCTTGAGTAACGTGAAGAATCAAGTTTTATCGATTCGATATAACTTGGTTGTTCGTTATCAATATCAATTTCGTTACTAATAATAGTCGCTGTGGTTAGTGCGACTCCACCAATGGAAGTTACGAGCAATATCTTTTTAAAAATGTTAAGCACGATAATACACCTCCATTATCAGATCGATGATCAGTTTAAATAATTCATTCAATAAGATGTAAACAATGAAAGCACCTAAAAGCATCAATACCATTGTACAGAATGACAAGAAGATTGAAGCTACGGTTTCTTTTACATTGTAAAAATGCGTTTCTTTAACCATGAAGAAGAAATATATCACGGTAATGAAGATTGATACAAATTGAATCAGTGAAATAATGAATGTTTCATTATAGGTTAAACCTTTTGATAAGATTACCAAGATTGGTAAACTCAAGAAATATGGAGCTAAAGAAAAGATGGTAGTGACATAAATGTCTTTTAATCTTCCTTCTCCTTCTCTGATGCTACCAATTAAATAATTGGCAAAAACAAATAGAACAAATGGTAAGAATATCTTCAACGCTTCTTCTACGATATTAATGTTGGCTATTACTCGATAATTGAATAAGAAGCCAAAACTGTAGATAAATATCATGTATAAAGCAAAATATATCAGAAGAATAATTGTTGCGGATAAGTATCCGACTTTATTTTCTCGTTTAATATAATAAGTAGCGTCGCTCGGATGCTTTAAATAAGTAAATAAATATAAACATTCGTCCAGTATCCTTGATTTGTTTCTTAGATATCTAACTCCTCTTTTGACTGGAGCGAAAATGTATTTCGAATACCTTAATTTCAAGTTGATTACATAAGCAATCAAGAAGACAAAGAAGAATATTAAGACAATCCAGACGTTATCAATCAAGTAATCGTTTCTTACTTCCCAAAAGGCATCACTATAACCGTCTCTATCCATCGCTATGTAATATTCTTCCATAGCCGCTTCATAATCACCTAGTGAAAAATAGGCGTTACCTAAACCTTTATGAGCTAGGTCGAACATATCGTTCATCTTCAATACTTCTAGCCATGGATCACGGCTTTCCGCATAGAGTCCGTCTTGATATAGGAATAAAGCGTAATGTACCATATCTGCGAATTCAGTTGGGGTAAAGATTTGTAGTTCGTTGCTTGAACCGTCTAATACGAATAAGTTATAGTCTTTATCAACTGCAATAGCTGATGGAACATTGAATAACCCTTGAATTTGATTACTTTCGTCTTGCCCACCGAAGGCGAACAATAGATTGCCTTCAATATCATATTCGTAGATAAAACCGGATTTTGTAATAGTATAAATATTACCGATTGGTCCAACGTAAACATCTTCTAAATCCGGTAAGTTATAAACTTCACCCAATAAGTTTTCACCATTGATGTTTAAACGTTTAACCCCGGTTGATTCCTCACCTAATGTAACAGTATGAATCAATCCTCTATCGTCAATTGCGACATTGGAAATTTCAGCTGGCGATAATAAATAAAGGTTTTCTCTTTGTTCTTTGGTAAAGAAGATAAATTGTAATACTGTTCTTAATGACGGTTGAATTGAGTTTGTACCGAAATAACCCAAGAATTCATTGTCTTGAGTGAACTGAGCTAAACCTCTGGAACCATTGTTCAAGATATAAACATTGTTTGAATTGTCGGTAACTATCTTCTTAGGTTGGAATTGGTCGTTCCCAAAAAGCGGTGAATCAGGCTTAGTGAACTCTTGAATAATTACGCCTGTTTGATCAAGTTTGTAAGCTTTACCGCCTCCGCGGTCAGCTACATAGATAAAGCCATTTTGGTCAACATAAACACCTGTAGGATTAACTAAAAAGTCTTCTCCCAAAACAGTTACATCTTCACTTTCAAGACTAAACTTGATAATTTTACCGGTTTTTGCGTCAATATTGCTAGAAACGATATAAACGAAATTATCTTTATCAATATAAATATCGTTTGGTCTGTCTAATGGTTCACCGTAAACTTCGTTGCGGTTGGTTAGTGCCATATAAGCTGTTTGCGTAGGCACAAACCTTCCGTTTGATATTGTAAATGTATCGTATCTTACTCCTGATTCCGCTCCTAAAGTGATACCGAACGAAACAC
>JAVEQW010000048.1:0-9925 GCA_034007385.1 Candidatus Izemoplasmatales bacterium | reverse complement strand
CCAAAGAATGCTTTCATAGCTTCATCAACTTTTCTAATGACTGCTTGAGCTTGTTGGGTGTTTAATATCCGGTAATTATCACTATTTCTACTAAGTAATTTATAATTTGAATTATAATCTAAGTAAGTATTTGTTTCAAAATAATGTTGTCTTACATTATATAACGCTTCATTGTATAGATTCTTTGAAGTATGCATTAACATTAACAGAAATGTTCTTTGATTCTTGTTTAGATATAGTTTAGATTTAATCGCTTTATACTTCACAATTCTTCCTCCTTTCCTCATTAATTTTTTATCTAAATTATACCATTTTTTTGTTATTATTGAACATTATACCTAGTATTTCTTATATATAATATAACTATTGAAAATGCAATTTCCTATTATATAAAAAAAGTAAGATTTGTTATTAATCTTACTTGTTTTTAATGAATTTAATTTCGATTTCTTTATTATATGTTTGTTTGTTGACTCTTTCGATTAAATCCAAAACTTTTTCTTTAATCAAGTCTCGGGTTTTTTCAAAATCACTTTTAGGTCCGCCACTTGGATCATCTAAACCCCAGTCTTCACGAATTTCACAAGGGATGAAAGGACATTCAACACCACAACCCATAGTGATTAATATATCTAATTCATTAGGGATTTCGTCCAAAAGCTTACTACGGGAATAACTCATATCTATACCCAAATCTTGCATCACTTCTAAAGCCATCGGCTTTGGATGAGGATATTTTTCAGTCCCTGCCGAATAAACTTCAAAACTGCCGTCATTATAATGATTTAAAAATCCTTCGGCCATTATGCTTCTACAACTGTTATGCGTACATACAAAAGCTACTTTCATTATTTACCCCTCACAAAACTTTGATTTCTGTTTTTGGAATGAATATAAGTACTTCTGTACCCATATCTTCTTCACTCGATAAGTCTATATGCCCATTATAGTTTAAAATAATATGTTTGACTATCGAAAGTCCTAAGCCAGTTCCACCTGTAGATTTACTTCGAGCTTTATCTACACGATAAAATCGTTCAAAAACACGATTAATATCATTTTTTGGAATACCAATTCCATCATCTTTTACACTTATTATAAAATCGTTGTTCTCAGTATATGTCTTAACCCAAACATTGCCCTGTTTTTTCCCATACTTGATTGCGTTTTCAAGTAGGTTTTTAAAGATTTGATATATTTCCTCAAATCCAATGAAAATGTTTGTTTCTTCAGATTCAATATGAATCTCAATACCTTTTTCTTTGACTAATACATCTAAGTTTTTGACTACTTCATCAATAACTTTTTTAGGATTGATTAATTGTTTTTGAGTTTCTTGCTTTTGTGTTTCATATTCTGATAAAACCAACATATCCATAACTAAGTTATTCATTCTTTTTGCTTCAGATCCAATTCGATTGATTAAATCTGTTTTTGTTTCTTCGTCTTTAACAATTCCTTGTGAGATTAAATCTGTTGAACCGATTATTGTGGTTAGTGGAGATTTTAGTTCATGAGATGCATTAACAAAGAAATCTCGTTTTAAAATTTCCGTATTTCTAATTTGTGTAATATCAGAATAAATCAATATTACACTAGATTCATAACTCCAGTCTTGTTTGGAATAAATTAAAGATATCGAATAGTATTTCTCGCCTATTTTTGTAATATAGTTTCTTGCTTTTTTTAGTTCATATATTTCTTGAACAATTTTCTGTAATTCATCATCACGAATTAAGTAACGGAAATCTTTATTGATATTATAGTCAATGTTGAAATTATAAAGATTTTTTAGATATGAATTGATTAAAACTATTTTTGCGTTTTCGTCTAAAACGCAAATTCCTTGATTCATGTGATTTAATAAAAAATCCAATTTTTGTTTCTCGGTTTTTAAAGAAAAGATTGTTGAAGAAATAGTTTTATTAATGTCATTAATTTCCGATAATAGTCGATTAATTTCATCATACTTGACGATTGGTAAAACTTCTTGATACTCACCTGAGTTAACGTTGTTTAAGATATGTCTGATATCTTCTAACGGTTTAAGGCTTTGCTTAATTAAGTAAGAACTAGATAGGATTGACAAAGTAATTATAATCGCTCCAATGAAAAAAGACAGAGCAATAAAATCATTAACAAACCCTAGAACCGAAGTTATAGGTATCGCAACACGAAGATAAGATCCATCAGACAATTCCTCAGCCAAATACATCATGTCTATATTTAATGTGTCAGAATGTCTAATATAAGTTTCGCCGATGTATTGAATTTCAGGTCTATTTAAATGATTATCTAAATTGTCTGAAGAACTATCGGCCAAAACTACACCATCAGAATCAATAAATGTTATTCTGAGATAACTATCAAGTTCGCTGTATTTTTCAATGATTTGTGTTTCAGTTAAGCTATCGGTATCGGTATTAACAATTGTTAAATATTTTTCTAAATTCAGCTCGGTAATCTTATTGATTGTATCTTTTACTATCAGTGATGCGCCAATAGTAAAAATAACTAATGCTATTAAAATCAATAAAAAGAACTGTAAACTAATTTTCCTTTTCATAGAACAAATTTATACCCTACTCCACGTATGGTTTCTATTGTCGGTTCGATAATCCCGGCATTCTTTAGTTTTTTTCTAAGTTCTTTGATATGAACGTCTAACGTTCTCGTCTCACCAAAGAAATCATATCCCCATACGTTATTTAAAATCTCATCTCTTGTTATTAGTTTATCCTTTTTTTGCATCAAATATTCTAAAAGTTCAAACTGTTTCTTCGTAAATCTTATAATTTTATTATCATAGTTAGCTGAGTATTCTTTTTTATTAATTGACAACCCGTTAATACTAATGGAATCTTCTTCAAGCAACTCAATATTTCTTCTTAAAAGCGCTTTAACTCTTGAAACCAATTCTAATACTCCAAAAGGTTTTATTAAGTAATCATCAGCTCCGGTATCTAATCCGATAACCTTGTCAATTTCTGATGTTTTGGCGGAGATTACCATTATTGGAATGTTTTTTAACTTATGTTGTTTTTTTATTTTTTTAATTATCTCTATTCCATCCATATCAGGTAACATAATATCCAGCAGAAATAGATCTGGCATTGATTTTTCCAATTGATTGAATAAGTCATGAGCATTACTAAAACACACAATCTCAAATTGTGTATTCTGTAAAGCTATTCTTATGACATTTTGAATATTTAAATCGTCTTCTACTGAATAAATTATCGGTTTACCCATCTTTACCTCAATTTCTATGATGTCCTAAAATAGAAAAAATTACCCATTCAGCAATATTTACTGCATGATCACCAATTCTTTCTAAATATTTAGCTACCATCATTAGATAAATAGCATAATCTGCATCAATATTATTTTGTCTAATTGCATCAGCAACGCTTTTTTGTACTTCAGTAAAGTAATCATCTACAATGTCATCAGATTCAATGACTTTTAAAGCGATATTTTGATCTTGGTTTACAAATGATTCTAAAGCCATTTTTATCATTTCTTCACTAGCGTCAGCCATTTTGTGAACTTGCTTAACCACAAAAGGCTTATTGTTTTTTTCCATGAAGATTGTTAACTTGGAGATGTCTGCAGCATGATCGCCTATTCTTTCCAAATCAGTAATCATTTTTAGTACCGAAGTGATTAAACGCAAATCCTTTGCGACAGGTTGTTCTCTAAGAATAATTCTCATGCATTCTCTTTCAATATCATATTCTAATTGATTTACCAATTTATCGTCTTTAATGATTTTATCTGCCAAATCAACGTTCATATCTATAAATGAGTGGAGAGATGAGTGAATATTTTTTATTACTAAATCTCCCATTTTTATTAAACTTAATTTTAATTCTTCCAATTCCTTATCGAATTGTGTCCTAAAAGTCATATAGTCCCCCCATTTTAGATTATATCTAAATTACTATTTTTATTCAATATATCAACCAAAACGACCGGTAATATAATCTTCTGTTTTTCCGTTTGCGGGTGTTGTGAAAATAATATCCGTGGTATTGTATTCTATTAACTCTCCCATATGGAAGAAAGCTGTGTTGTCAGAGATTCTTGCGGCTTGTTGCATGGAGTGAGTTACTATAACAATAGCATAATTCTCTTTTAAGTCGTTAATTAATTGCTCAATTTTTAAAGTGGCTATTGGATCTAAGGCACTAGTTGGTTCATCCATTAGAATGACTTCAGGCTCCATGGCTATTGCTCTAGCTATACATAACCTTTGTTGCTGCCCTCCAGATAAACTCATAGCATTTTCTTTCAAACGGTTCTTTACTTCTTCCCACAAAGCAGCTTTTTTTAGTGATGTTTCAACTATCTTAGTCAGCTCAGTTTTGTCTTTAACGCCTTGGCATCTTGGTCCATAAGCGATGTTATCAAAAATAGACATCGGAAAAGGATTTGGCTTTTGAAATACCATTCCAACTTTGGTTCTTAAAGAAATGACATTGTAGTTTTTCTCATATACATTATTATCATGATATAAAACTTCTCCGTCTATTTTACAATCGTCGATCAAATCATTCATTCTGTTCAAACATCTAAGGAATGTTGATTTTCCACAACCAGAAGGTCCAATTAGCGCTGTAACTTTATTTTTTTCTACATCAAGCGAGATGTTTTTTAAAGCTTGAAAATCTCCGTAATGTAAATTTAGATTTTGAATTGTAAAAACATTATTCATAAACTATCTCCTTATGCTCTCTTTAAATATTTTTTTGATAATAACTTAACTGAAATGTTTAGTATCAAAACAATAAATAAGATAATGATTGATATTGTACTTGCAAGTTCAATATTAGCTGGTTCGTCTGTTAATAAAGACCAGATATGGACTGCTAGTGTAGTCGACTTTCCAAAGATTGATATATCATCTTTGATTGTTGTTCCAATAGCGAAAATCAAAGCTGCACTTTCGCCGATTACTCTACCGATCGCTAATAATGTTGCTGTTAAAATACCGGGTAATGCTGATGGTAAAACCACTTTAAATGTTGTTTGACTGTTGTTAGCACCTAAGGCTAAAGAGGCAAATCTAAAGTCATCTGGAATTACTTTTAAGGATTCTTCTGTTGATCTTATAATTATCGGTAGAAGAATTACTGCTAAAGTGAGACTACCCGAAATCAAGTTAGCGCTGGTTGCGGGTGTATACCTAGTTGTTAAAGGTACGAAAACAGCTAATCCCATCAAACCGAATATGATACTAGGAACTCCTGTAAGCATTTCAATCATACTTCTGATTACTCTTGTTAAACGATTCTTTTTTGCGAATTCATTGAGATATATGGCAGAAAATATCCCTATTGGCAAAGCAATTATAAGCGTCAATCCTATAGTATATAGAGTAGTTATTAATGATCCTCTGATTCCTCCGCCTAAAGAAGAAAAAACTATTTCTCTAAACTGGTTTTCGGCATCCAGCTCATTAATCATGTATTCTGCACCATAGATGCTTAACGCTGATGGTTTATTATCAAATTTGACTGAACTTATAATATTCTCTACTTCGATTTTAAATTCAGTATTTTCTAAATTATTCTTGTCATACATTGTATATAAAGGCGAGTCTTCAGCTATAAATACTACCTCAATAATCGGTTTCCCTTCTCGATCAAGTCCGTCTCTTAAAGCAATGCCCCACTTTTCGGAATATATGTCGCCACTATCTAATTCATTTGGTCTTGGAGTGTTGGAGAAAGTTACAATTTCATCAATTCCACCATTATAGAACTGGGCATGGTAGTCATTTGTAATTAAATCCAAATTTATGAGTCCTACTCCATTCCTTATTACGAAAACAACAATCAAAGATAAAATCAATACACCTATAGAAGCGGAAATATAAGTTACTGTTTGTAGTAATTTATCAAATCTTTTTCTTTTATTTGACATTTACATTACCCACTTTCCTTTTGACATAGTTTAAAAGTGTATTTGTTATAAGTATCACTATCATCAAAACGATACCGACACTAAATCTGATATCATAATCTAGTCCTATTGTTTCTTTTAGACCTTGCAACATAGTTGAAGTCAATGTCGATGTCGTTTGGAAGATTCCAAACGAAGGTCCGTTCTGAGCGTTACCGGCAACCAAACTAACCGCAGTCGCTTCCCCTAAAGCTCTACCGATTCCTAAGATAGCGGCAGAAAAAATACCTGATTTCGCACTTGTTAAGATAACTTTGAAATGCGTTTGCGTTTTAGTGGCTCCAAGAGCTAGTGAACCGTGCTCAATATCTTTTCCAACGCTTCTTATTGCGACTTCTGATAAAGCTGTTATAGTTGGTAAAATCATTAACGATAAAACAATAACTGTCGCTAAAACAGAGTTGCCTCCTGGCGATTGAATTCCTAATGTTTTAGCAAAATTATAAACAAAGGGAAGTATTACTCCAGCGCCAAACAAGCCGTAAACAATTGAAGGAATAGCTGCTAAAAGTTCAATTACTGTTCGCATGATAGAACTTAATTTTGTTGGAGCTATTTTTGCGATAAACAAAGCTGTTAAAACACCTATAGGCATTGAAATTAAAAGCGATAGTATAGCCACATATATCGTATTAATAATTATGAAACCGACACTATAGAGAGTAGATTGGAAAGTTGTTCCCGTTAACCAAACCCTTCCGGTTAAAAATCTGAAAAGATTTACCGCTCCTAATCCATCATTATCTGTCACAAAAGGTTTTATCCCTTCTCTTGCGATGAATATGATAATGATAATGATAAAAGATCCTGAAACTATCGTTGATATCATAAAGATTAATCTTACTAAAAAATCAACTATTTCTTTTTTGCTATTAAAATGTAATTTGTTTTTTATCTCCTGAATCCATTTTTTTGTTTTGTTCATGTTAAACTCCTAGACGCAAGAAAAGCCCATTAATTTTATAGGGCCTTTCAAGTATTTAAATAAAAGGAAGAAACTTGTTAACCTATTAATTGATCCCAAGTAGTGTATTCTCCGCTATAAATTTTCTTTAAATCTTCAGCAGTTACATTAGTAACTTCGTTGTTTAAATGAACTATAGCAACTATTGCATCCCAAGCTAATTGTCCTTGCGTTCCATCAGACCCTAATTCTGAATCTTTGAAAGGTCTTGAAGCAAAACCAACATGTTTGTAATTAACTCCGTCTTTTTCTGATCCTTGTGTACGTTTGAATCCGTCTGATGAACCAGTATGATCATGTTCTGGTGTGAAATTACCACATTTTGGCGCAAACGCTTCGGTTAAAGCTAAAGCTATTTTTTCAATCGAATCAGATCCGCCAAACTTAATTGTTACACCGCTATTGTCTAAACTACATACTTCATAATCATCTTTAATTTCATCCCATGTAGATGTTGATGTTAGAGGAATAGCCCCTTCATTGGTAATGATATCCGCTCCATCTGAAGTGTGAAGAAAAGCTATAAAAGCTAATGTAATTTCTTTTTCTGTATCATTAGCAAAGTCGTCTAATGATCTAATAACATAATTAAAAGGTCTTTTTAATCCGTAAGTATTGTTGACAACGTTAGCTACAGTTGGATCTACTCCGTCAAATTGTAGTCCTTTAATTTCATCATTTAAACTTGCTAAAGATACATATCCAATGCCATACTCATCTGTTTTCATTGAAGTAAGGATACCTGTATTATCTTTAATCACATAACCTTCTGCTAGTAAGCTGTTATCTTCAGCTGCTTCAGAAAATCCGATTCCTTCCATAAAACCGGCTCTAGTTCCACTTGATGTATCTCTTGTATAAAGAGTAATATTCTTTGATGAATCCCAATCGTCACTAGAACTACAAGCTACTAGTGAACCTGATAATAATACTAATAATAATAAAATGATTTTTTTCATGATCTTCTCCTTTTTTGTGAAATATCGATTATATTTTATTGCTTTTTGTAAAAATCTATCACCTTCAAAAAGTAAACTTATGTAAAATAAATGTAAAAAAAGGGGCTGTAAATAAACAGTCTTAGTAATAAAAGCTAACAAAAATGCAAAACCGGACCCAAAAGGGACCGGTTTTTTGGTATAATATAAGTATGACAAATACAATAATATACCAAGAAAATTATACAACAAAACAATTGGTATTACCACTAGATTTAGGAATAAAAATTTCTAATGATTCAGAGGTATATACCTATCTTGAACTCATGAAAGGAATAGAGTTAGAAAAATACTTCGGTAGGGAAAGCAATATCGGACGATTACCGAAAAACAGAGTCAAGATAATGAATGCCATATTATTTGGCTATATGATTGGTTATAGAAGTACAAGAAGGCTTGAAGAAGCATGTAAAAACGATATTAGATTCATGTATTTGATAGAGGGGATGAATTCTCCATCACATACATTAATCAATAATGTGATGAACGAAATCAAAGACAAACTTGATTCGTTATTACTTGAGATAAATCAAGAAATAATGAAGCGAGAAGATATCGAGACAGATAAATTATATATCGATGGGACAAAGATCGAAGCGGATGCGAACAAATACACATTCAAATGGAAGAAATCGATATTAAAGTTTCGCGAAAAATTATACATAAAAATAACGAAAACACTACCAGAGTTAAACGAACTATTCAAAAGTAATGGATATAAAGAAATTATAGAGAAAAATAAATACAAAGCTAAAGAAGTTAAAAAGATAGTGAATCGGTTAGCGGGACTAATCGATTGTTTAGGTATAAAATGTGTATATGGTAAAGGACAACGAAAAGACCCAATACAGAGGCTTTATGAAGATTTCGAAGGATACTATAGTAAGTTACAGGAATATACGGAAGACTTAAAAATAATAGGACCTAACCGAAATAGTTATGCAAAAACAGATCATGACGCAACCTTTATGCATATGAAGGAAGATTATATGAGAAATGCACAACTAAAGCCAGGATATAATGTACAAATAGGTGTTAGTAATGAATACATTATGGTGATAGATGCATATCAAAACGGAGCGGATCATAAAACGTTTAAGCCAATACTTGAAAAATACAATATCATGTATAATAACTATCCAAAATATCCAGTCGCAGATGCAGGATATGGAAGTTATGATAATTACAGTTATTGTCTTGAAAAAAATATGGGTTTATATCAAAAATATGGATTATGGGCACAAGAAAGAGACCCTCAGTTTAAAAAGCAGATATATAAAAAAGAAAATTTTAAACAAGATAGAGAAGGCAATTATATTTGTCCTAATAATAAGAAATTCATAAAACAATACGATTATGAAAGTAACTATATAGAATATCCACATACTAAAACAAAATATGAATGTTTCTATTGCGACAAATGTCGCAAAAAAACCAAATGTACAACAGCTACTGGCAACAGAACGATATCGGTCTTAAACGGATATCAAAAAATGAAAGATAAAGTGATTGAGAACCTAGACTCTGAACTTGGCATTGAACTTAGAGTACAACGTTCCATACAAGTTGAAGGAGCATTTGGGATTATCAAAGAAGACATGAAATTCCGTCGTTTTTCAAGAACTATGTTTTCTGGCATTAAACTCGAGCTAAATTTAATAGCTATAGGTTATAACCTAAAAAAATATCATAATAAGAAATTCCGATCGATTAATTAAAACTGAATAAGCTATATTAAATTCAACTTCTTTAGGGAAGTGTATTTCTGTATACGCAAAAAGGCACTGTAGTGTGCCTTTTTTGTTTGATTTAAAAGAAAGAACCTGTGGTTTTTAAAAATCTTCTCAGATTTCTAATTCTTTACAGGCCCTTTTTTATTTTATATTAGATATTATCTTTTATCATATTTTGCAAAAGGATCATCGCTATCGTCCTTTTTCAATTCTTCCTGTTTTTCTTTAGACATTACAACACTTTTAGGTTCAACCACTATTGC
>JAVEQW010000003.1:0-46267 GCA_034007385.1 Candidatus Izemoplasmatales bacterium | reverse complement strand
ATTTAGAAGATACAGGAACAAACAATCCCGCTAATAACTCAGCGTCTTTGCCTTCCTTTAATACTATGTCTGGAACCACTTCGATTTCCGGACCTTGTTGTTCTACTTTTAATCTTCTGTCTTGCAATGAAGCCCAATCCGTTTCAAAATCTCCCATAGCCATTTCATTGAAAAACTTCTTTATATGTTTTTCATATGCCGGTTTGAACATTTCGCTTGTGATCATCGGGTCGCCTGATAAAATTGCTTTCATTTTAAATCCTCCTATATATTTTTTATTTGTTTGTTTATGTTCTTTTATAGTTTTACACAGACATTATAAAGCAAAACAGCATTATTGTCAATGCTGTTTTGTGCGTTTATGTTCTTTTTTTATCTTTTTTAAAAAATGGAGCATATTTAGCGGCTAGAAGTATCGCTTCAGACATTGAAATCTCATTCGCGATGTTTTTTCCAGCAATATCCATAGCGGTTCCATGGTCAACTGAAGTTCTCAAAAACGGCATTCCATTGGTAATAGAGATAGTTCTATGGAAATCATAAGTCTTGGTCGCAATATGACCTTGATCATGGTAAAGCGATAAAATCGCCGCCCATTTTCCGCTTAATCCAATCGCAAAGATTGAATCAGCCGGAACGGGACCGATAACATCATATCCTTTAGCTTGCATTTCTTCTATAGCAGGGACAATCTCTTCCACTTCTTCCCAACCAAATAATCCATGTTCCCCTGAATGAGGATTCAATCCCGCTACAGCTATAGTTCCCTTAACACCTAAACGTTCTAAAGCTTCATGCGATCTTTTGATATAGTCCATTACTCTTTCTTTCTTAACCATATCGATAGCTTGTTTAAGACTAACATGACGAGAAAGGAAGAAAACTCTTAACTTCTCAATTTCAAACATCGTCAATGGATCATGAGTGTTAGATAAAGATGCGAAGATTTCCGTATGACCAATAAATGGCACTTTAGCAGCTTTTAAGCTTTCCTTATTAATTGGTGTAGTCGCAATTGCTTTAATATAATCCTTATCACTTAACTCAACGCTAGTTTTGATGTACTCAAAAGCAGCTTGACCGCACATAGCGTCAACCTTACCTAAAACCAATTTATCCATATCAATATTTTGAACAGGGTAAACATAGATGTAGCCCCATTCAAATTCAACATTTCTTGGATCGTCAACTTCAACAATCTTCACATTTAATTTATACAAATCAATTATCTGTTGTAAAACATTTGTATCGCCGATTAAAAGCGGATTTGCATGATCTAAAACTCTTTCATCCATAGCGCTTTTAATAGCTATTTCTGGACCGATTCCAGCTGGATCCCCGATAGGAACCCCAATTATAGGTTTATTCATTTACATCACCCCTTCAAAATATTCACTTATTAATAAATAAGCATCTTCATTTCCAATCATTCCACCCTTTGTGATTATAGGCAGACCGTTAAACTTGCCTTCAACAACTTTACCAAAAACACACAAAGGCATTACTTCATCAATAAGTTCGATTCCTTTGGCATCGTTATCCATCAAAAAGCTTAATGTTGTATCGCCACCACTGGAAAAGATGCCTTTTATTTTATAATTCTTTAAGATATATTTAGCGATTTTAGCTAAACTCAGGTTAATGATTTTTGATAAATCATCCACTTCAAGTTTCTTCTCTTTAGCTATTTTAAAAAGATCCAAAATTACTCTATTATCTAAATCAAATGTAGAAATAGCTATATGATTATGAGTTGAAACTTTGATTTTTTCCAAAACATCTTTACTAATACTTTCAACATTCTCTTCATCTAGTAAATCTATCGGATTCAAAGGTATAACTTTAAAAGTATTTTTACCTCTAACATACTTCAACTGATGGAAAGTAGTATCAACCACACTACCAACCAGATATAAGAATTTTTCTTCCTTTACTCCTGCTTTAATTTTTTCTCTAGTATAGTAGAAAGTAAAAACTCCTGGGTCAACAGTTATAACACTACAATCGGATACGCAAAGCGCTCTAGAAATTAGAGCAATGTCCTCGTTCGTTTCCGCATCAAAAATAATTCCATCGTATTCTTCATAAGCTTTTTTTATCTTTTCTGCTAAAACAAATTTATCAACATATGCATCCTTATATATATTAGTCAAACTGCCATTGAACTGCTTCTTAAATAATGTATAAGCATCGCTAGTGTCAATCGGCATCTTTGGATCCTTAGCTACGTCAGTATTCTCAAGCGATATTCCATTAACATAAACTTGACCCTTTTTACATATTCTTCCAGATTTAGGAAAAGATGGTACTATAGCGATTTTCCTATTAGGAAAGACTTCTTTGAAAGCATTCAGTTCCGCTCCAAGATTCCCCCTAAGGGTACTATCTACTCGCTTATTTAAAACTGCTATATCTTCATTTTTAAACTGCTTTAGAACTTCTAAAACTCTTGCTTTAGCAACCCCCTCTTCAACTGCTCTTGAGTCGGTAGATATAGCTAGAGCATCATAATCTTTATAGTCAGGCAAATCACATTGATTGATCGCACTTAAAGTCTTTAAATTAATCTTATTCAACAAGATGGCACTGGCATTAGCACCAGTTGAATCATCACATACAAATAGGGTCTTAAGCATTACTCATCCTCGTTTCTTCTGCATTTTACACTAATAAACTCAGTAGATTTCAAGTCGAAATCTCCAAGATCTTTTGGATCAAAATCAGTAATAACTACATCAAGATCATTAATGTTTAAAATCTTGTAAAGCGATTTGCTATAGAACTTAGATGAATCCACCAACAAGATACTCTTAGTAGCTCTTTCAAAAGCAATTTTTTTCATCTTCATTCTATTGATATCAGGCGTACAAAGATTCATTTCATTATCAACTGATGACGTACCTAAAAACGCTAAATCAATATTGAAACTTTCAAGCATCTCTTGAGCATAAACATCAGTCACACTTCCAGTTTCTTTACCAATCATACCACCCAAGAAAATAACAACATTGTTGGTTAACATCAAATGTGTCGCAACTCTAATGTCATTAGTTATTACTGTTAAACCTTGGTTAGGCAATTTTTGAGCTAACTCAAAAGTTGTAGTACCTGCATCTAAATAAAGAATTTTATTATTTTCTATAAAAGATACTGCTTTTCTAGTAATACATTGTTTGATTTCAGAGTGTTCTTCACGTTTTTCATTATATGCCATTTCTTGCAATAAAACCCGGTTCATTAAAGCTCCGCCGTGAGTTCTTTGTAAAAGGTTGTTCTCCTGAAGCTTTTCCAAATCGCGTCTAATTGTCATTTTTGATACTTTGAATTTTTCAGCTAGTTCCTCAACACTTACATTTCCTTTTTGGCTTAAGAGTTCAAGGATTTCTAATTGACGATTGTTACTAATCATAACAAACCTCCTTGTTTGATTATGTTTGATTTTGTTTGTTTTATTGTACCATGTTTCAAAAATTAAAGCAATAAGAACAACTCATAATTATTATGAAATCGCTTCTTAAGTAAAAAAAAGATGCTAAAACGTGAGTTTTAACATCTTTATCAGTAATGATTTATTTATCTATTATCATAATCAACCAATATTACATAAGTTGAATTAGCCGCTATTGAAATTGTTTGTCCTGAAGTATATGTCTCTAAAGTTTCTGTACCCGCAGAATCTTCATTAACAACTAAGTAATAAGTTGCTCCTTCAGCTAAAGTAATACTTACGTCAGATTTATTAGAATTATGGAAAACTAGGATTGATTCAGCTGTGTCGCCGCTGATTAAATTATCTACTTCAAAAGCAATCATTCCGGCAATATCAGTATAAATGAAATCTAAACTATCGATAACATCTTGAGTCTCAGTCATTCTAAATGAGCTATGTGCTTTTCTTAAAGCAATTAATCCTTTGTAATAGTTATACATATCTTGCACTTCAGGATCTTCTAACGAATCCCATCTGATTTGATTGACCGCATCAGGTGATTGATATGAGTTGTGATCAAATCCGACTCGATCAACGAGCGGTTTAGATCTTAAGATTTCATCACCAGCATGTAAGAATGCAATACCTTGAGAAGCAAGAACTATTGCATTAGATTGTTTTTGTAAAGCATTTAATAATTCTAAATAACCAATTTCATCTAAAGACATATAAAGTTTATCATGCAATGTATTATTATCATGAGCGGTTACATAGTTAACTGTTTTAGTTGGAACAGTATGCCAAACCTTTTGCGCTGATAACTTAGAAGGTTCGATATATGGATGTGCTATACCACCAACAATACCATATCTTACTCTAGCCATAGTATCAACACCAGCTATACTATAAACACCTTGTACGAAACCACCTAAAGTAGAACCAAATACGCTACCTTTAACACCATCTCTTAAATCATCGTTAAATGCTGCAACCTCAGGCATTTTATAAAGATTTGCTTTTCCGGCTTGAAGTTCACTTGAAAGCGGAGATGTTCCACCCATCCAAGGTTCACCATAAACCATAATTGTCGGATCGATTGCGTGTAATGCATCTACTATCATATTCATTGTATCAACATCATGTAATGCCATTAGGTCAAATCTGAATCCAGCAATGTTATATTCTTCAGCCCAGAATGTTACCGAATCCAACATGAACTTTCTCATCATATATCTTTCTGAAGCTGTTTCATTACCAGTACCGCTACCGTTACTAAATGCACCAGTTGCAGTTTTACGGAAATAATATCCCGGAACAATCAGTTCAAAATTAGAGTTAGCAGTTTCGCCATGATGGTTGTATACTACGTCCATATTAATTCTTATACCTGCTTGATTAAATTCCATAATCATTTGTTTTAATTCTCTAACTCTTGTTTCTCCATCATATGGGTCGCTTGAATATGAACCTTCTGGAGCATTAAAGTTAAGTGGCATATAACCCCAGTTAAATGAATTATAGCCTTCTTCATCCAATCTTGATTCATCGATTGCGTTACCAAAATCAAAGAATGGTAAGATTTGAACATGGGTTACACCCAAATCAACGATATGATCAAATCCGGTTCTATACATTCCAAAGGTTGTTCCTGATTCAACTAATCCTAAGAATTTACCTCTGTTTTCTTCACTACCATTCCAAGAAGAATGACTAGTCAAATCTCTAACATGTAATTCATAGATAATCGCATCAGTTACATTAACCATGTTATCAGCGCGGAAATCATATTCAAATCCAATTGGATTTAATTGAGCAAAATCAACGACCATACCTCTTAGACCATTAACACCTGCACTCTTAGCATAAGGGTCGACCACTTCTGCTTCAGTGCCACCGTTGTTAACTGTATAAGTATAATATTTACCATGAAGATTGCCTTCTTCGACATGATAGAAAGTACCCTTTTCGGATTTTATCATCTCATAAGTTGCAATCGGTGTATCAGTTCCGCCAAAATCTTCGGGTGTACCAGTATCGTAAATATTTAAGGTTACGCTTTGTGATACTGGCGCCCAAACTCTAAAGCTTGTATTAGTGGCGTTAACTACAGCACCTAAGTCATCACCTTCATAACCAAACGCCATTTCAAATTCAGCTGAATCATATATGCCATCGAAAGTTACAGGGAAACTTCTCGTTATCGTATCACTAAAGGTCGCTTCAATAGTATAAACTTTTGAAAAATCAATTTCATCAACTAGAGTAACTGTACCTATAGCTCCTAAAACATTTCTTTCTAATATTTCTTGAGCTACGTCATCAGCTTTAACAACAATTGACTCGGCATTCAAACTTTCAGTTCCTTCAAACTTAATTACATCTAAATCAGTGAAATACGCATATTTAAGTTTAGGATTCTTTGAAGGTCCATCTGGATCACCTAAGAAAGTACCAATTCTTTCATCGCCTTCAACCAAATAAATATGAAACTCTTCATTTTGTCCTAAAGCAGGAATATCAACGAATCTATCGGCATCGATATCTTTAGCTGTCCAATTGCCTTTTCTAACAATTAAGCCAAGTCTCGTAATATCAGGGAATGTTTCGTTGATATTAATCATCAAAACTTTCCCACCGAAATTATATTCAACTGCCGTGTCATCATCTTCAAAATAATAAGCAGCTCCATCTAATCCGGTAGGCTTATTTTGCCATGCCCAAATGTTCCAATCTGTATAGTCTGCATTAAATCGAAAATAATGGATAAAGATCTTTGGAGAATCAGGATCCACTATCGTAGTTTTCTGTGTAGTAGTAGGCGCTTGTGTTGTTTGATTTGTTGTTGGTGCATTAGTTGTATTACCATCAGTTGATACTGGATTAGTTGTGTTTCCAGTAGTAATGCCACCACATGCAACAAATGTAAATACCGTTAGCAGCATAAGCCCCATGAATAGTATTTTTTTCATATATTTTCCTCCATATATTTTTAATATCCAACCATATTATATCATAGTTATATTAATTGTTAGGGATTACACTTATAAAATGAAAACGGTAACACGTAGGCAAATCTAGGCATTTGCTTTTTGATGCGGTGCTAAGCCCTTGCAAACGCTTTTATTAAGTGATAAAATCTAATTGTAATCAATAAAATAATATATAAGGAGAAAAATATGAAAAAATTATTGTTATTATTAACCCTAGTAGTTTCAGTTTTTGCCTTTGTTGGATGTAACAAACAAACAACAGAAGACATAACAACTGCAAACGGAACAAATGCTCCGACAACAACAGTTGAAGCCGGAACTATTAAAGTATGGGTTGGTGCAGAATCACAAGCATTCTACACTCAAAAATTGGAAGATTATAAAACTTATTACCAAGAACAAAATGGTGTAGCATTCCCTCACAACTTCTTAGTAGAAGCTGTTGACACAGGTAGTGCTGCAGGTATTTTCCTAAACGATACAGAACAAGGTGCAGATATTTTCACAGCTGCCCATGATAACCTAGGAAGACTTATTGCTGGATCAAGTGCTGTAATGCCAGTTCTTACACCTGCACTTCAAGCACAAATTCAAAATGACAACCCAGAAATGTTCCAAAATGTTATCAAAGGATCACTAAGCGGACAAGAGTTTACTTTTGCTGTTCCTTACGTTGCTCAATCATTAGTTCTTTACTATAACAAAGCTTATATCAATGAAACTCAAGTTCAAACTTGGGAAGGTATTCTAGAAGCTGCTACTACAGCAGGCAAAAAAGCTTTAGCATTATCAGGAACTGATGGATTCAACAACTCATTCATTCTTCTTGCTAGAGAAGATGGAACTAAAGAAACTTCATTAAGATTATATGAAGACGGTGTTCTAGAAAACACATTTGGTACTGGAGATGACACAATCGCCAAATTAAAATGGGGTCAAGATTTCTTTACTCATCCAAACGGTGTTGTAAGTTCTTCTTCAACAGCTTGGGAAGTTCAACTTCAAACTGAATCAACAATTGCATTTATCGGAGGTGCTTGGCATTTTGACTCAGCACAAGACTCTCTAGGTAACAACCTAGGTATTGCTGTTCTTCCAAAATTCACAATCACTGAATCACAAGCATATGGTGACGTTGAAGCTGGTACAGTATTCCAATCAGGTTCATTCTATGATACAAAAGCCTTCTTCATGAAAAAAGGTAGTGCTTATCAAGAATACCTAGAAGACATTTTATTATACTTAACTTCAAAAGAAGTTCAAGAAGAGTCATTCGAAGCAGCGAACAACTTACCTACTTACAAGAATGCTCTAACAGAATTCGAAGCATTCGAAGAAGATACAATCGAAATCCAATTAGCTAAAATGCAATTAGAAATGGCTGAATTCTCAATTCCTCAACCATTTGGCGCATCAAGCAAGTTCAATACATATTATTACCAAAAAGGTGCTCCTGATCTAATTCTAGAAATATTAGAAAACAACGGTGGCAATTATTCAACATTTGCTGAAATTCTTCAACAAATGCAATATGTTGAAACTATCTGGAAAACAGGAGTTAACGAAAAACCTTAAAAACTAAAAATATCTTAAGGAGATAATATGGAACATACTGAAGATAGAAAAAATAAAAAGACGAGTGTAATATCTCGCTTTTTATCTTTTTTTCAAAAAATCGGAAATAAAATATTAAAATTTTTTATTAACCTTTATAAGTCTATCATAAACGGGTTCAAGAAATTCTTTGCCCGTTTTATGGACGGTTCCATCGGAACTAAATTATCCCATCTAATTATGGGTGCCGGTAATTTCTACCATAAGCAATTTATAAAGGGCTTTATCTATCTTGCATTACAGTTTGGATTCTTCTTTTTAATGATTACCTCACCGACTGTAAACAACACTCCTATTGGTTTTAAATCCTTAGGAAACTTGATTACTTTAGGGACTGAAGAAGGCGGAATCATTTTTAACCCCGACTTTACCTTTGAGATTATCCCAACAGACAATTCAATGTTGATGCTATTGTTTGGGGTTATTGTAATCGGTATTATTGCCGTTTACATCATTGCCCACAACTCAAGTATCAAGAGTTCTTACAAAGCGGATCTAGATAAAAGACACAATAAGAAACCAACTAGCTTTAAACAAGACATTAAATCATTGTTAGACGAAAGATTTCATGTTGCTTTATTAACACCAGCATTAATCGGTATCCTAGTCTTTACTATTTTACCGACAATCTTTATGATTCTTATCGCGTTTACCAATTCCGATAAAGAACATGTTGCTGGTCAGCAATTAATTGATTGGGTTGGATTTTTAAACTTCAGCAACATTTTCTCTGGTACTGGTGAAATCTCTAGAAGATTCCTTCCAGTCCTTAGCTGGACACTTATCTGGGCATTCTTCGCTACATTTACTAACTATATTGGTGGTATCTTATTAGCTTTACTAATCAATAAAAAAGAAGTCAAGTTCAAAAAACTATGGCGAACAATCTTCGTTATCACCATAGCTTTACCACAATTCGTTACTTTGCTGGCAATGAGGAGCTTGTTGATGAATCAAGGACCGGTTCATCAAATGTTGATAAACATCGGAATTCTAGCCGAAGGATCCACGTTTGAGATCCTCCAGTTCGCTAGCAATCCTTGGACCACAAGGATAGCCGTAATCCTAATTAACGTTTGGATAGGTGTACCATATACAATGTTGATGACATCAGGTATTTTAATGAACGTTCCTTCAGAATTATATGAAGCAGCACAGATTGATGGGGCTACAAAAAGACAAGCATTCTTTAACATTACTATTCCCTACATCGTCTTTGTGACCACACCTTATTTGATTACTTCATTCATTGGTAACATCACAAGTTTTAACGTAATATTCCTATTGACAGGCGGCTTGCCAAGAGCAGGCGGAGGTGCGATAGCCGGCCAAACCGACCTCTTAGTTACATGGTTATATAAACTAACCATCGAACAAAACGATTATAACTTGGGTTCCGTAATCGCAATTCTAACCTTTATTATTACAGCTTCTGCTACTTTAATTAGTTATAGACGATCAAAATCATTTAAAGAGGAGGATGCTTTCCAATGATAAAAAAAGAAAAAAAGTTTAGAAGCGTAAAAGCATCCAAACTATCCTCAACAATATTTTCTTATATTACATTAGGTATTCTTTCAATCATTTGGTTATACCCAATTCTTTGGATAATCTTAAGTGCGTTTAGAGTAGAATATCGTGACGGTAATCTTATTACTACTGTTGTAGGTAATTATTTTCCTAAGGGGATTGGATTTGAAAACTTTAAACTGTTATTCGAAAATCCTACTGGAAACAACCCGTTTATAAGATGGTTTACAAATACTTTAATCGTCAGTGTATTTACCTTCATTTTGTCAACTTTATTCACATTATCAGTTGCCTACGTTATGAGCAAACTAAGATTCCCAATGAGAAAGAAATTCCTAGGTATAGCGATTATCCTTGGTTTGTTCCCTGGATTTATGTCAATGATCGCGATTTACTACATCCTAAAAGCTATCAGCTTGACAGGTACACTATACGCTTTGATTCTTGTTTATTCTGCAGGTGCAGGTTTAGGATTTTATGTAGCCAAAGGATTCTTTGACATTATCCCTAACTCTCTGATGGAATCGGCTAGATTAGATGGTGCAACAAACTCACAAATCTTTACAAAAATCGTTTTGCCTTTATCAAAGCCTATTATTATTTACACAGCTTTATTAGCTTTCATCGGACCTTGGATGGACTTCATCTTCGCAAAAGTTATCTTAGGTACAAATAGGCAGATGTATACCGTAGCCGTTGGTTTATATGAAATGATGTACGGCGAACAAGTCAGTTCAAGTCAATTCACTGTATTCGCTGCCGGTTCAGTTGTTGTTGCTATCCCAATTGTTACTCTATTCTTATCAATGCAGAAATACTACGTTGAAGGAGTCACTGCTGGTGCTGTTAAAGGATAGGAGTTGATATTTATGAAAAAAATACTACTTCTATTAATCACATTATTTACCGGAGTATCCATTATGGCTTGCAACAACAATCAAACTACAGAAATAACAACAATCGATACAAATCCTGAATTTAAGATAGTAGATGAATTATTAACGCCGGTTGCTTTAGACGATCAGTTCAGAGTTTACTATGAAATATTTGTAGGCTCTTTCTCCGATTCAAATAATGATGGATATGGAGACTTGCAAGGAGTAATCAACCGTTTTGACTATCTTAATGATGGTGACGATGACTCAGGAAGAAGTTTGGGAATTGAAGGAATATGGTTCATGCCAATCATGCCTTCTCCTTCATATCACAAATATGACGTTACCGATTATAAAGCAATTGATTCAAAATACGGTACAATTGAAGACTTTGAAAATCTTACTCAACTAGCAAATGACAGAGATGTTAAAGTTATCATTGATTTAGTTTTAAATCACACTTCAAGTCAACATCCTTGGTTTAAAGCAGCTAAACTCGCTGTTCAAACTAATGACTTCGATAATAAGTATGTTGGCTATTACACAATAGTTACTGAAGAAGAAAAAGAACCTGACAAACGTTACTACTTGCTTGCAGGTGACTATTACTATGAAGGTAACTTTTCTTCGCAGATGCCGGAACTTAATCTTGATAACGAAGACGTTAGAAATGAAATTATTGATATTATAACTTTCTGGTTTGAAAAAGGCGTAGCCGGTTTTAGACTAGATGCAGCGAAATACCCATATCTTAACGAAGAGGAAAGAAACATCGAGTTTTGGAATTGGTTCGTTGCAGAATGTCAAAAAATCAATCCTGATACTTATATCGTCGGTGAGGTATGGTCTGGAGATAGTCTGATTGCTCCATACTATGAATCATTCAGTAACTTTGATTTCGGCATGAGTACAATCGATGGTGCAGTCACTACTGCAGCTAAACAAAGAGATGATGTAAACTACTTCGTTAGTTACATCAACCGATATCGAAATATGATTGAAGCAGTTAATCCAAATGCAATCCTTACTCCTTTCATTTCCAATCATGATATGGATAGAGCGGCAGGATATTTAAGTTTAGATGACTATGAAATGCAAATGGCAGCTAATCTTTATATGCTAACATATGGTAATCCTTTTATCTACTACGGCGAAGAGATTGGTATGAAAGGTTCAAGATCAACCGAAATGACAGATGCCAACAGACGTTTAGCAATGCTTTGGGGTGATGGAGACACTGTAAATGATCCTGTTGGAACCACTTATAATTCATCATTACAAACAAATGGCACTGTGGCTGAACAGATATTAGAAGGCGATTCACTATACAATCACTACAAAAAACTGATTATGATTAGAAAGGCCAACCCTGAGATTGCAAGAGGAGATTATACGCCTTTAACCTTCACAGGATTCTATAATTTCGGTGGTTTCTTATCAACTTATGAAGACTCGACAGTAGGAATTTTCCATAACACAGGGTCTTCGGAAGTCGTGATAGACCTAAGTTTATTCACAGAGTTTGATTTTGAACAAATTAGGGCTTATATTGGACAAGGAACCGCTACATTAAGCGGTCAAACCCTAACACTCAGTCCTAAAACTTCAGTAATTTTAAAATAATAAAAGCGTTTACACATTTATCTTGCTAAAGGTCAAAGCAATTGACAGTAAAACACCGCGGTGATATAATTATAGCAAGTTTAAATAAAAAAATTTAAATAAAAATAAGGAGAAGAAAATGAAAAAATTAGCTTTAATGTTCTCAATAGTAGCTTTTGGTTTTGTTTTAGCAGCTTGTAATCCAACAACTACAGCAGCTCCAACAACTGAAGCTCCTACAACGGTAGCTCCTACTACAGAAGCTCCTACTACAGAAGAACAAGTTTTAGAAAATGCAGCTAAAGATTATTACGCAACTGGACAATGGAACGGTTGGGATACAAAAGTTGATGGCAAAATGGAAGCTATCAAATTATCTGACCCAAGAGTTGCTTCAATTGTTGATGAGTTAGAAGGCGTTAAATACTTATACGTATTAGAAGGCTACTTACCATCAGCTGATGCAGGTTGGGGAGTTAACTACATTATCGACGGTGTTAACACAACACTTAACGGTAACCAAACAGTTAAAGTTATCCGTACTGCTGCTGGCGATCCAGACTCAAGAGACTGGTGGGCACAAAGTCCTGAATCAGGTCAAATCAACAATTTAACTCCTGATACATTATTCATGCCAGAATTTGTTGAAAATGCAACTACTTCTAATGTTGTAGGCGAAGGCGAAGAAGCTGTAACTTATACATCAGGTGCTTGGAATGACAATCCAGCCGCTTTAGAAGCTGGTTCATACCTAATCGTATTTGCTGAATTCAATGACAACACTAAAGGTTTAGGATTAATCCCTACATCATTAGTTAACGAAGCAAAAGATTACTACGCAACTGGTCAATTCAATGGTTGGGATACAAAACCAGAAGGCATGATGGAAGCTATTTCTATTAATGACCCAAGAGTTGCTTCAATCGTTGAAGCTTTAGAAGGTGTAAAATTCTTATACTTATTAGAAGCTACACTTCCTGCTGAAGATGCTGGTTGGGCTGTTAACTACATTATCGATGGCGTTAACACTACTTTAAACGGTAATTTAACAGTTAAAGTAATCCGTACAATGGCTGGTGATCCAGACACAAGAGACTGGTGGGCACAAAGTCCTGAATCAGGTCAAATTAACAATTTAACACCTGATACATTATTTGTTCCTGAATTCGTTGAAAATGCAACTACTTCTAACGTTGTAGGTGAAGGCGAAGAAGCTGTAACATTCACTTCAGGTGCATGGAATGACAATCCAGCTGCTTTACAAGCTGGCGTATATTACATAGTTTTTGCTGAATTCAATGACAACACTAAAGGCTTAGGTTTAATCTGGGTTTCTGAGATTCCTACTGTTTAATCAAAAGCTAAATAATTACTAAACAATTAAAAGACCAACTTTAAAAGTTGGCCTTTTTTTTATCTTATATTTTCCAAATCTGGTTTTAATCTTTTATTAAACTTCTTTTCATATCGATTTGTATAGGCAAACAAATCATCATCATGGTAAAGTTTACCGATAAAGAATAAACTTCTTGGTTCATCATCTACTAAAGCTTTTGCTGGAGTCGCAATAACAGGGTTCCCAAAGATTGGCGCATGAGAGGTTCTTTTCACAGACACTATCGCTTTTAAATTCTTTTCTTCAAGCAATCTCTGATATTCACCGGCAATCTCAAGAATTTCCTTTCGCTTTTGATAATACTCCGGCTCAGTTAAAGCACCACTAGTTTTCTCAGAAGCTGTAAAGATACTTTGACCGTATTTTAATCTGGTTCTAGAATCTTGATCATTAAAAGCAATTAAATCCTTTAGTGTTCTGATATTATCTGGCTTATATCTCGCTAAGTAATGATTTAAATCCACTTTAAAATCATAGATTAGAGTTATGTGATTTGGCATATCTCTTAACTCTAATTCGATTTCATAGATTTCTATACCTAAACCTTCAAAGAATTTTCTAGCTTCATTCTCAATGATTTTCTCTTCATCAGAATAGTCCAGATTCTTATACTTGACAAATCCAATCCTATCGCCCTTAACCTCTCGATCCAAGGCCTTTATAAAATCATAACTTTTATTAAGAACATTGTTTGAATATAGATCCTCTTCATCAAACCCATATATTTCTTGTAAAAGGTATGCGCAGTCTTCAATACTTCTGCCTAAAGGCCCGGCTGTATCTTGATGGTGAGAAATTGGAATTATACCAGTTCTTGAGACCATACCGATAGAAGGTTTGATTGTAGAAATGGAATTATTCTTTGCTGGAGCTGTCAATGAACCATTGGTTTCAGTTCCGATTGAAACAGGGATTAAATTAGCGCTAACCGCAACCGCTGAACCTGTACTAGAACCAAGCGGATCGATTTTTTTACTATAAGGACTTTTAACTTGACCGAACCTTGAACCATATCCAGAAGGCATATTATCAAAACTCATAAAATAAGCAAACTCACTTAAATTCGCTTTACCCAAGATTATTATTCCTGCATCTCTTAATTTTTTTATAATGAAAGCATCTTCTGGCGCATAAAAATCCTCTAAAGCAATTGAAGAAGATGAAGTATGCATCTTGTCATAAGTATTAATGTTATCCTTAATCACAATAGGGATTCCATGAAGCCTACTTCTGACTTTACCTGCTTTTCTTTCTCGATCTAGTGAATCAGCTATTTCATATACTTCTGGATTAATCTCAGCAATTGAGTTTAGTTCAGGACCGTTTTTATCATACTTCATAATTCTTTCAAGATAATAATCAACCAAATCCCTTGAAGTAAAATCATGGTTTTCTAATCCGTTTATTAATTCCTTAACGGTATATTCTTTATCAATCATCATTGCCACTCCTTGAAAAATTCTCTTAAATAATTCTTCATAAAATCAATTCTCTTTTCCGCAATGTTTCTGGCTTCAACAGTATTCATTAAACTATCTAAGGTAAACAGTTTTTGATAGAAGTGTGCTATAGCTGAATCATCATCGATAGAGTAATCGTAAATCATTCTACTAGTTTTACCGGAATAAGCGAAACAACGAGCTATTCCAACTGCACCAAGTGCATCCAACCTATCAGCGTCTTGAACAATTTTACCTTCCAAGCTAGTCATTACTTTTCCTTTTTTATAACTGGAAAAAGACATATTTGTAATTATATCCATAACCTGATTTTTAACTTGTCCATCAACATTTTCATTTAAAAACTCAAGAGCTAATATGCTATTTTCATCAGCAACTTTCGGATCATCTAAATCATGTAATAAAGCTGCTAGTGATACAACTTCTTCATCCACATCATAACCTATGGATAAATATACCGCCATGTTATAAACTCTTATCGCATGATGAAAATCATGCCCAGTAGTTTCATTACCTGCCTTATCTTTGACATATGCCATAGTTTTTTCTATAAGTTCTTTCATAATGAATACTCCTTAGATAATTTGATGTAAGTTCTGGCATTATCAATATTAGCCTCTATTTCTTCATCACTTAGCTTTCTTACAACACGCATCGGATTACCCATTACCAAATGTTTTGCCGGAACGACTTTACCTGGAGGAACCACAGTTCCTGCAGCTACCATAGCATAATCCTCAACAACAGCCTTATCAAGAATAATTGAGCCCATACCAATCAAGGCATAATCACCAACAGTACATCCATGTAGAATAGCACTATGTCCAACAGTAACCATCTTTCCTACCTTAGTTGGAGTATCTGTATTCGTATGCACAACTACATTATCTTGGATATTAGTACCCTCATCAATAAAAACATCGGCCATATCCCCTCTTACTGTAGCATTAAACCAAAGATTAACATCCTTTTTTAGAACAACATCCCCAATTACAACCGCACCTAAGTTAACGACTGTCTTATCAATTTGTTCTTTAGTATTTAAGTATTTCATTTTATTCACCCTCTCAAATATAACTAATCATCTTGACCAAACCTTATAAAGATTATCGACCACATCAGATGCAACCATTGATACTTCTCCTCTTCTTTTTCTGGCAAAATCTGCGGCTTTCATAAATACAGCTAAACCCTTACAACAGGCATTTACCGTAGACTCTTCAACTAAAAAGGCGGAGATAATTCCCGCTAAAACATCACCAGTTCCCGCAGTAGCCAAACCATTGTTTTTCGCTTGCATTAGATAAGTGTATCTCTGTTCTTGAACAATTGAAGTAGTTCCCTTTAAAAGAGTAATGATTCCTTTTTTAGCTAGAATTCTTAAATATTTAACTGGATTATCAGTTACTTCTATAACATCCAAATCAACAAGTTTACTCAACTCTTTAGCGTGAGGTGTGATGATTAGATTATCATAAGTTTTCTTCAAGTCGAGATACTTTAATCCCCCAGCGTCGCAAACTATCTTCTTCTTTAGTTTAACAACTTTAGAAAGAATATTCTGGTACACATCTTTAAAATCTGTAATACCAGGACCAAAACAAAACACATCATATTTATCCAGATCTTCTAGTTCAGAAATATTCTTATAAATCAATTCAATGAAATATCTACTAGCCTCTTGATCATAAAAGACTTCAGCTAGGCCTAGTCCCGATTTCATCGCGGCTATCGCAGCTAAATTTATCGCTCCAGGAAGTTTGCTGGACCCAACAAAAGCATTATTTCCATAGGTATATTTATATGAGTTATGAATTCTTATTCTAGAAACATCCAAATCATTGTAATCAAGAAAATAAATGTCGCTATATCCCTCTAACAACCCAATATCCAATAGTTTGATTTCTCCATGATAATCCAAAGCATCATTTAAGAAGTTGCCTAATTTATAAGCCCCGACAACACCTGTGAACTTAGCACGCACTGCACAACCCATAACTTTACCGCTATCAGGATTGATACCGCTAGGAAAATCGATTGAATAAACCTTTAGTTTTTGATTATTGATAAGTTCAATAATTTCATACAATTCATTTTCAATATTTCTTTTTAGACCCATACCAAAGATTCCATCAATAACAAATTTTGTGGACTTAAGCTTCTTCTTTAAATCTTCAGAATGAATCTCTTTGTGGCTTTCATCAAGTTGGTTATAATAATGTTTAAAACAAGCGTTACTCTTGTCTTTATCTCCTAAAACAAACAAAGAGATATTATATCCCAATCTTTCTAGTTCACGAAACATCACCAAAGCATCGCCACCGTTTTTACCCACACCGGCAACGACTAAAATCTCTTCATCTATGCTAGGCATCATCCGTGATAAAAAATCTTTCGTCAAAACGTAGCCAGCTTGATACATCAACTCAGTTTCTACCATTGACTTTTCTTGTAAAGTCAATTCTTCTAATTTTCTTACCTCGTCACTATAAAAAACCTTAACCATATAAATACCTCCTTTATATAATTACATCAAGTAAATAAAGAAAGAGTAAATGTCCTGGATAAAATAAATAGAAAAACCATTTTAAACGATATTTGCCCATCTCGCCATTATATAAGAAAATGAATATAATAGCGAAGATACTCGCCCATTGAATAAACGGAATTTTAACGAATTCTGTCAAACCAATAAACTCCAAAGCCGGGCTTTGAATAAAAATCAAGTTTAAGAATAATAAATGCAAAAAGTTCGTAACCTTATTTTGATAGACTCCAAAGAATAGAATCATCAATACTCCGTAACCGCCATATGATAAATCCAATAACTCCGCAAAAACTACCAATGGAATAATCAAAATCTTATAATAATGGTTTTTATCAAAGAATAAGTAAAGCGACATTAATCCAAAAAGTAAAGTCCAAAAAATGTTGAAAGTAATCAACATATTATCTCCACCAATTAAATAATATCCTAATAAAGCAAGTTCAATACCACCGGCAAAAATCGCTAATCTTAAAAGATATTTTTTAATGTCTTTAGTTTTATGGAAACCTTCCGCAATCAAATAAGCAAACAACACAAAAGATATTCTTCCTATAAATCTAAATACATCATGAACCAATGTAGAAGAATCTAAAAAAATAAAAGCAATATGGTCTAGAAGCATTGTAAAAACTGCTAACAATTTTAATATAAATCTATTCATAAAAGACTATTATAAATCAATATCAATTTCCACTGGACAGTGATCACTGCCGTGGATTTCGTTTAACAACTTTACTTCTTTAATACTACTATTTATCTTATTGGAAACTACGAAATAATCAATTCTCCAACCTGCATTGTTAGCTCTAGCATTAAATCGATAACTCCACCATGTATATTTAATTACATCGGGATATAAATATCTAAAACTATCAGTAAATCCAGCGTCTAAAAGCATCTGAAACTTAGTGCGTTCTTCGATGGTAAAGCCCGGATTCTTCTCATTTGACTTTGGATTCTTCAAATCTATTTCTGTATGAGCAACATTCAAATCGCCACATAAGATAACCGGTTTAACCTTATCCAATCTTACTAAATAATCCCGGAAATTATCTTCAAACTCCATCCGGTAATCTAATCTAGCCAGTTCAGGCTGAGCATTAGGAACATAGGTATTAACAAAATAAAAATTATCATACTCTAAAGTGATAACTCTTCCCTCATCGTTATATCCTAATCCATCAATACCATAAACCACATTAAGAGGTTCTTTCTTCGTATAAATCAAAGTACCGGAATACCCTTTTTTATCAGCGCTGTTCCAATACTCATAATATCCTTCATAAGCAAAATCTTTTTGGTCTTCTTGCATTTTAGTTTCTTGAATAGCGAATATATCCGCATTAACTGCACTGAAAAACTCATCGAAACCTTTCTTTCTCGCAGCTCTTAACCCATTAACATTCCAAGTAACAAATTTCATAAATCCACTCTCGCTTTCTAAATTATCTAATCTACAGCTTAATTATAACATAAACGAAAATATTTTTTTAAGCATAAGCAGTTATTTCCTTAAGGTTTATTTACAAATAATAATATATTTTTTATAATAGTAATACACTTTAAAAATCATAAGGAGATTCAGATGGAAAATAACCACAAACAACTTATGCAAAAAGCAATTGATGAAGCTAGACGAACTATGAATCTTGATTTTGGCGGCCCTTTCGGTGCCTTAATCATCAATGAAAACCAAGAAATAATCGCTGTAGCTTCAAACACAGTCCTAAAGAGTCATGATCCTACAGCTCACGCTGAAATCAATGCCATAAGAAAGGCGACACAAAAACTAGGTACACATGATTTAAGCAACTGCACTTTGTATACAACAGCCTATCCATGTCCGATGTGTCTCGGCGCAATTATTTGGTCTAATATTAAAAAAGTATACTTCGGGTGCTTAGAGAAAGATGCGGATGAAATTGGATTTAGAGATGATTTCATTTATAAATTCATTGAGAACAAGCGTCAAGATATCAGTATTTTAGACTTAGAAGAAAAAGAAAGGGAAACCTGCTTAACCCTTTTCAAAGAATATAAAGAAAAAAACAAAGAGTTATACTAAAAAATGCACTTAAATTTAAGTGCATTTCTTTTTTATTGAAGCTTTATATAAGCTATTTCCTCATAAACCAACTCTTCATCAACCCTTTTCGATTCCATGATGCTTACTCTTGTTATAGGAATATCAAGTTCGCTTATTTTAAAACCACTCAAATCATCAAAACCTATCTCAACCTTTCTGCCTAAAGTGATATGCGGAGAAAAGTTCGCGTTATCTATCTCAACTCCCGCTTTTTCCAAAGCGAAAATGACTCGCTTATGCAATAACTTAAGTTGAGAATTTGCATCT
This sequence comes from Candidatus Izemoplasmatales bacterium, assembly GCA_034007385.1. GTDB lineage: Bacteria > Bacillota_I > Bacilli_A > Izemoplasmatales > Hujiaoplasmataceae > UBA2289. The sequence goes on along the minus strand of JAVEQW010000003.1, from coordinate 26,469 downwards.
ACTTTGACATGAACCAAACGGTGTTTGGAGGAATTCTTGAAACTAGAAAGATTAGCTGTATGAATTTGAAATTTAGAATATTCAATTTGCATAATACCATCGGTAATTTTCTTAAGCATTTCACTGCTAACTTCACCGATATAATGTAAAGTCAAATGCAAATTGTCATATGTCGTATAATTGCCTCGATAATTATCTTTTAGAATTTCTAGAGTACGATAAATTTCATCTTTAATTAGCTTAGGAAAAAGTAATGCAATAAAGATTCTCAAGACTTCTACTTATCTCCCATAGTCATAACCATAACAGCTTTAGCTGTATGGAGACGGTTTTCAGCTTCTTGATAAACAATCGAATGTTTTCCGTCAATAACACTGTCTGTAACTTCGTTACCTCTATCTGCAGGCAAAGCATGCATATAACTTACTGTATCCTTAGCTAACTTCATCATATCTTCTGTACACTTCCAAGATTTATAACTTTCCAAAAGATCATCCACAACTTGGTCTGATTGGTTGTTTACCCATGAACCCCAGTTCTTTGGAATAACAACGTCAGCGTCTTTATAAGCTTCTTCCATATTATGAGTAATCCTGAAACTTCCACCGTTTTCAAGCGCATTCTTTCTCGCTTTTTCAATTGCCCAATCAGGTAAATCATAACCTTCAGGATATGCTAAAGTAACATCCATTCCATATCTTGGGAATAACAAGATTTGTGTTAAAGGAACGGAAATCGGTTTTTTATGTGTAGTCGCATAAGCCCAAATTATTGATACTTTTAAGTTTTTAGTTTCACCCTTAACTTCTTGAATCGTCATTAAATCAGCCAAACCTTGCATCGGATGATATAAATCACATTGTAAGTTCATAATCGGTACAGTTGAATTGGCAGCCATCTCTCTTAAGAATTTATTGCCAATCCCCCAGAAACAGTTTCTACAAGCAATTCCATGACCATAACTTGAAAGAATAGTCGCGGTATCCTTTGCACTTTCTCCGTGAGACAGTTGCATTTTAGATGTGTCTAAGAAAATCGCATGTCCACCCATTTGTGCTAATCCAGCTTCCATTGAATTTCTGGTTCTAGTACTTTGTTCAAAGAACATCAAAAAAGCGTTCTTGTTCTTTAAATAAGTAGTGTCTTCATTGTTATAAAACTTCTTCTTCAAATCTTTTGATACTTCCAACAACTTATCGATTTGTTCTTTACTCCACTCTTCTAACGTAATGAAATGTTTTCCTTTATATAATGGTTTCATAATTTTTTTCTCCCCTTCTTATTTCAACTCATTTAAATAAATATTTGGTATTGCCGCGTACATTGCACAAGCATTAACTAAGTGCTCTTTATAAGTTATTTCATTTGGCGCGTGAGCTTGTTCCTCTTTACCAGGACCAAAGCCGATACATGGAATATTATGTCTACCCATTATTGAAACCGCATTAGTAGAAAATGTCCATTTATCAACCAAAGGTTTCTTCTCAAATAAACCTTCATAAGCTTTAACAGCGCTTTTACAAACTACGTGATCTTCTGGTAAAACCCAGGTTGGAAAATATGATTTCGTCGGATAGATCAACCCAGTATATGAAGGTCTTGCATAGTCATACATTTCTACAATGGCTCCAGCTTTTTTAACTGACGGTAGGTCTTTGATTTCTTGAATTGCACTTTCATAAGTTTCACCGTCAGTGAGTCTTCTATCAATCGATACCGTGCATCCGTCTGCTACAGCACATCTTGATGGAGACGAGTAAAAGATTTCACTTACTGTTAATGTACCTTTACCTAAGAATTTATTATCCAATAATCTTTTATTTAGTTCTTCCAACTCGATTAGAATTGGTGCCATTTTGAAAATAGCATTGTCACCACGTTCAGGAGCACTACCATGACATGAAATTCCACTTGTGGAAACCTTAATTTCCATTCTACCTCTGTGTCCGCGATAGATGTTCAAACTAGTCGGTTCGGTAATCACCACAAACTCAGGTCTAATCTTTTCTTCCTCGATTAAATACTGCCAGCACAAGCCATCACAATCTTCTTCTTGAACAGTCCCTGTTACTAAAAGCGTAAAATCTGATTCCAAGTTTAAATCTTTGATAATCTTACCTGCGTAAACCATCGAAGCCATTCCACCTTCTTGGTCAGAAGCGCCTCTACCGCCGATTTTTGTTTCGTCTTCAAAACCTTCATAAGGATCAAATAACCAGTTTTTTATTTCACCAACACCAACAGTATCTATATGAGCGTCCATAGCTATTAGATGTTTACCGTTACCGATTCTACCGATAACATTACCCATCTTATCGATTCTTACTTCGTCAAAACCAACCTTCTCCATCTCTTCTTTAATTCTTAAGACCACCAATTCTTCTCCACAACTTTCGGAAGGGATTCTAATCATGTCTCTTAAGAATTTGGTCATATCTTTCTCGTACTTTTTACTTAATTCTAAAACCTTACTAAACTCCATAATTATTCCTCACGTAACTTCTTGATCAACTCATCGTAGTGATGAATTTTCTCATATTCATTATCCCAGAAATCAGGATTTTTCATTGAATCCAAGTATTCTTTTGAATAACCGAACTTCAACCAGTCTTTTTCTTTTTGGTCAAACAACTTCTCCTTTTGAGTCCAAGGTCTATAATCAGCTATATCACAAGTATTAGCTCTCAAGAAAACGTCTCTGAACCATCTTCTTAAAACAAAGTCTTCGGTTTCAAGATATCTCTTATTCAAGTCTGTCAATACAGTCTCATAACGGTCATAACCATCTGTTGCGATTGTTACTACATTATCTTCAGGTCCAAGCTTTAGGAATTTCGCAATTTTTATCGCTCCCAATATATTACATATACCGGATACGCCAAAGAGTTCTTTCATCTGTAAAGCAACCTCTTTTTTAATGCCGTATTCTACTAAAACATCAGTCCCGTCATGAATCAACTTCAAACCTTGAACCGATTCCTCATCTTTAATCAAAGCAATGAAATCAGTATTTAAAACGTTATGAATCAAAGTACACATCTTATCACCGATACCTTCAATTCGGTGTTGACCTCTACCGCCATTCATCAATGTCGAACATTCATAAGGCTCTAAAGCAACTACTTTAGATTCAGGGAAAATTTTCTTGATATGATCCCCTGCGGCTAAAGTTCCAGCTGATCCAGGAGCCGATGCAAAAGCTGCTATACGGCCATTTCCGATACCTTTAACAGCATCAACACAGGCACTACCTGTAACATGACGGTGGAAACGATAATTAGGTAAAAGTTCAAATTGAGCAAGCGACCTATTCTTAGGATCTTTCTTTAATTCAAAGGTCCTTTCTAAAGTCAAGATAACGTCTGACTCAGTTCCGGGAGTTAAATCTAATTTTGCTCCATACCTTCTAATTCTTTCATATCTTTCCTTACTCATATTATCCGGCATGATAACGATTGAATCATATTTCATCAAATTGCAGATATAAGATACGCCGATACCGAAATTACCAGTTGATGGGCCTAAGATCGTATGCTGACCAGGAATAATTGTTTGGTCTACACATCCTTCAATCAAAGTTGAATAAGCCGGTCCAACCTTATGCGAACCGCTTGGATAATACTTACCCAATAATACAACGATATTACAATCTACTCCGGTTAATTCTTTAGGAAGAACAATTTTATGAACATTATTTTGCTCATCTCGCCAATTGATGTTAAAAAGATTGATTGGATCGAGTTCATTCTCCTTGCTTTCTAAAGCTCTTTTTCTTACTTTGGGATCAATTATTGATGGATGAGCCATCTCATCATAAGTTGGTCCAAATGGTATTTTACTCATTTTTTAAGTCCTCTTTTCTTTTTGCATTCATATATTTAACCAGTTCTTCTAAATCATCTTTTAAAAGACTAGGTTCGTTCAAAGTTTTTAAAGCACTGGCTGTATCTTTAAGACCGTTTCCAGTGATGATAACGCAGATTGATTCTTCTTTTTTTATAATACTAGATTTGATAGCTTCGACTAATCCGGCATAACTCGCAGCCGCAGCCGGCTCTGCAAAGATTCCTTCATATCTAGCTAATTCTTTCATCGAGCTTTTAATTAAATCATCGCTAACTGCGATAAACTTGCCATTACTCAATTTAACTGCATTCATTCCTTTAATTGGGTTTCTCGGTATACCGACAGCTATACTATCAGCATAAGTCAACTCATCAGTTTCCCTTAATTCCCTGTTCTCAACAAAAGCATCATAAAAAGGAGAACATCCTAATGCTTGAACTCCAAGAATTTTAGGAATCTTGCTTATCATCTTTAGTTTATATAAATCATAAAAACCTTTATATACTCCACCAATCGTACATCCGTCGCCAACAGATACAACAACCCAATCAGTAACTTTAAAATCAAGTTGTTCAGCTATTTCTAAAGCCACTGTCTTTTTTCCTTCAATCAAATTAGGATTGATTGCGGCGTTGCGGTTATACCATCCATAATGCTCAATCGCTTTCTTAGAAAGATTATAAGCTGCTTTATAATCTCCATCCACCTTTATAACATCAGCTCCAAAAGCCAATAATTGTGTTAATTTACCGATTGGAGCTCTTTTGGGGACGAAGATAACTGTTTTCAAACCCAACCTTGCTGCATTACCAGCCAATGATGAAGCTGCATTACCTGTCGAAGAACAAGCAACAACTTCTTTACCAAGCTCTAATGCCTTACAACAAGCTACAACACTCGCTCTATCTTTTAAAGACTGTGTCGGATTTTGACCATCATCTTTAAAATATAGATTCTTAATTCCATACATTTCACCTAATTTATTACTTCTTAAAAGTGGAGTATAACCAATTCTTAAAGTATCCTTGGTAAACTCCTCTTCTACCGGTAACAAAGGTAAATAACGCCAAATTGAATAATCTTTATTTCCGATTAATACTTCTTGATTAAAAACTTTCTTGATTTTCGCATAATCATATTCAATATCCAAAATTCCTTTATCCTTACAAGAAGGACAAGTTAAAAGTTCTTTTTCCTTTGGATAGAACTCATTGCACAAAGTGCAGCGATAACCTATAACATAACTCAAGATCTAATCACCAGCTTCCAAACTAATCATTTTATATTGGCTTACATCAAACAAGCCTAAATCCGTTAGTTTTAACTCAGGAATAACTGCTAAAGACAAAAAAGCAAGTTGCAAAAATGGATCTTCAATATCTTCATTAACACCTAAATTTCTAATCAACTTCTCTAAATTAAATAACTTTTCTTCAACATAATCAATCGATTCATTTGACATTAAGCCGCCAACTTCTAATCGTAAGAAATCCAATACTTCATTTTCACTTACTAATACTATTCCGCCGCCGATTTCTTTAATCTTTCTAATCGCTAAAAGCATATCTTCATCATTATCTCCCAAACAGATTAGATTATGAGAATCGTGAGCGACAGTCATCGCCAAGGCTCCTGATTTTAATCCATAACCCTTAACAATGCCTTTACCGATATTTCCAGACAATTTATGTCTTTCGATAACACACAATTTAAGTAGTCCAGGATTATTCTTTGTCAAAAATAATCCATCTTCTAAACTAACCTTTTCAATCAATTTATTGGTTGTTACATTGTTTTTAATAAGTCCAATCACATGAACCAAATCTTTATTTATTTTCATGCTCAAATCTAGATTTTCCAAATCTATTTTCACTGTATCAGTAACTTTACTTATACTGATTTCAACATTATCTAGCAATAATTGACGATTCTTTAAAACTAATTTCCCATCTTTAAAAACATGTTCAACAACAATTTTATCTAAGTCTTTAAAACAAACTAAATCTGCTTTTTTACCTGGAGCAATCGCTCCAACACTTCTAATATTATAGCAATCAGCAATATTTACTGTAGCCATTGAAATCGCTTCAATCGGGTCTATTCCATTCTTGATAGCAATATTGATATTGTTATCGATGTGACCAATTTTATTAATATCACTTGGATGTAAATCATCACTACAGAACAAGATTCGATTATAATATTTTGGGTTTAATCCGGCTAAAAGATCACTTACATTCTTAGTTTGAGATCCTTCTCTCAAATGAACGTACATTCCTAGTTTGACCTTACTTATCAATTCCTGTGGTGTAGTGCATTCATGATCAGTCTTGATGCCATTTAATCTATAAGCATTTAGATTATTACCCTTTACTTCCGGTGCATGACCGTCAATGACCAAATTAGCAAATGCTTCGATCTTTTTCAATACGTCTTTATCTCCGTTAATGGCTCCGGGGTAATCCATCATCTCGCCCAGACCAATAACACTGTCCAGTTTATTATACTTTTCGATATGTTCAGCTCTTAAAATCGCTCCAGATGTTTCAAACTGTGTAGAAGGAACACATGAAGGAATCATCATAAACACGTTGATACCGGAATCCTTAGCGGCATCCAACATGAAATCTATACCGGTTTCACCCAATACATTAGCTATTTCATGGCAATCTGCAACCACTGAGGTTGTTCCGCGTTTTAAAACTGCTCTAGCATAATTATTTGGAGTTAGCATGCTTGATTCAATATGAACATGGCCATCAATAAAGCCAGGGGCTAGATAATACCCACTCAAGTCTATTTCCTCTTTTCCGGAATAATCACCGATACCAATAATTATTCCGTCAGCAATAGCTAAATTGCCTAAGTCAATATCCTTAGTATAGACATTGATGATTTTTGCATTCTTAATTACTAGATCTGCTAACTCTTCGCCTCTAGCAATCCTTAATAATCGCGTTTTATCCAAACTAAGCACCTCTATTCAATATTTTCAATAAACGACCTCAATAATTTCAATGAAATCTTCTTACGATATTCCTTGTTTGATCTTTGATCATCAATCGGTTTAATATCTTCCTCAAACCATTTTAATATCTCTTCAATCATTTCTTTGACTTCAGAAATTTTCTTGCCAATTAATTTTTCTTCAAGTTCTCTTCTTCTTACAACAGTCACATTTACAGCTCCAAAAGCAAATCTAATGTCTTTAAGAACGCCATTAGAAACACTATAAAGACCTGCAAAAGATAGTTTGGAAATAGCGTCGCTCAACCTCGGTCCTACCTTTTTGAAATAACCATTGCTATAACTTATCTTCGGAATAATGACTTTTGTGATTAATTCATCCATGTTTAAATCGATTCTTCTTACACCAGTAATAAAATCCTTCAAAGCAACTTTTCTAACATTATTAATTGACCTGACTTCTACTAAGGTATCTAAAAGATACATCGGTACTAGTGAATCTCCAGCTGGAGAAGCATTGCCGATATTACCAGCTAAAGTAGCAGTGTGTCTAATTGCTGGAGAGCCCATTTCCAAAATAGTATCTCTTAAAAGCACTGGAACCAACTCGTTCTCCATAATATCTTCAAGCGAACAGCAACTGCCAATATAAACAAACTCTTCGTCCTCATAAATTTTTTTCAATTCTTCAATATTACTGATATATAAAACATCCGTTTTAAACCCAATCGGCATTGATGTATGAGAACGGTTCTGAATCAACATATCTGTCCCACCCGCAACAATCTTAACTTCGTTTTGATTTAATATTTTCAAGCATTCATCCAAAGTCAAAGGAATGTATGATTTCACCATAAACCTTCACCTTCTTTAGCAGCTATTTTAACAGCTTCAATTATAAGATTATATCCTGTGCACCTACAAAGATTTCCAGACAAACCAATCTTGATTTCAAAATCAGTTGGATTCGGATTCTTATTCAATAAACTCTCAGTAGCGATAATCATACCGGGAGTACAAAAACCACATTGAACACCACCAGCCTCAGCAAATGCATCCTTGATCACTTCATATCTTTTTGTCTTGGAAAAGCCCTCAATTGTGATAATTTCCTTATTTATAACATTAGCGAAAGGTACTGAACAAGAATTAACAATCTCACCATTCATCAAAACTGCACAAGCTCCACATTCACCTTCGCCACAGCCCTCTTTTGGTCCTGTTAGATTAAAATCATCTCTTAAAACATCCAACAATCTTCTGCTTGGATTAGTGTATATTTCTTGAAATTCTCCATTTAACTTAAACTTAATTTTAGCCATTGTCAATCAACTCCATTATATATTCCGGAGTGACCGGAATCTTAAAGACTTTTCTCTTTATCGCTTGTTCTATCGCCATAGCTACTGCAGGTGCACCGCCAATCAAGCTCAGTTCACCTACACCTTTAGCCCCATAAGGTCCGTAAGCATAAGGATTATCAAAAAGATAAGTTTCCATAGGACACATGTCCATTGCAGTAGGAATGATATAGTCAGTCATATTCTTCTGCATAATTTTACCTTGCTTATGTTTCATTACTTCCAAATAACCATAAGCTAAACCTTGAGCTAATCCACCATCGGCTTGTCCCATTACAATTCTCTCATCAATTGCTTTACCGATATCATAAACCGACCAGGTTTTTTTAACATTGACTTGATATGTATCTTTATCAACTTCAACTTCAACAACATTGACTCCCCAAGAATAAGCAGGGTAAGCGTCACCTTTAAAAGTCGCTTCGTCATATTTGATATAGTCTGGTTGTTCATATTGCTTTTGCACAACAAATGACTCTTCATTAAATCTTTCTTTAACTTCTTTTGCAGCTCTTGCAACTATACCTCCAACAATCATCATTGTTCTTGAAGCTACAGTAGGCCCAGAATCAGGTACAAAATCAGTATCCGGATTATCAAAAATCACTCTTTCAATATCAATATCCAATATATGTGCCACTAGTTTTCTAAAACTGGTTTTCACACCTTGTCCCATATCCACAGCCGCAATTAAGATATAGACCTTATCTTTATCTTTCTTTAACTTAACTTTAGCTTTGATATGGTTTTGTTCACCGGAACCGGTAAATCCACAGCCATGGAAAAACAAACTCATCCCAATTCCTTTAAACTCTTCTTTTTCATATTGAGCTCGTTTAGCTAAGTAACCAGATTCTTTAATGACTTTATCAACCATCTCCGGCATCAAAACCGGGTCTCTAAAGATTCCCATTGTCGAAGTATAATCATTTTGTTTAGCCAAATGACTAAGCTTGAATTCCAAAGGATCTAATCCCAATGTTTTAGCAACATGTTCAAAAAACATCTCTATCGCAAAAAACATTTGCGGCGCACCAAAGCCTCTAAAGGCTCCATTAGGAACTGTATTAGTCTTAAAAACATCACCACTGATATCTAAATTTTCAATCGAATATGCGCCAGTACAAGCTATAAGAGCTCTTGATAAAACCACACCGCTTAAACCGATATTCGCTCCTCCGTCAATACCGACAACAGCTTTCAACCCATAAATTTTATTGTTTTTTATAACCGCTTCAAAATGAACTCTTGAAGGATGTCTTTTTGTAGTGACAAGCATATCTTCTTCACGTTCATAAATCAACTGAATCGGTTTATTGATTTTCTTTATCGCAACAGCCAATTGACAGCCTGTCAATGAAGGAAACTCTTCTTTACCTCCGAACGCTCCACCTACTGTCGTTTGGATTATTCTTACTTTATCTTCATCGACTCCTAATGCCTGAATAACTGCATTCTTTACATAATAAGGGCATTGTATTGAACCTAAAAGGGTTACTTTATCTTTTTCAGGATAACCAATAAATCCTTGCGTTTCAATATAAGCTTGTTCCTGATAAGAAGTTTCATAATCAAAAATAATTTTTTCTTCATTCTCAAAAGCTTTCAATCCTTCACCCTTATCGAAGTGATAACGAATTACACTATCAGTCCAATCAAACAAAGGTTCTTCTTCTTGATAAGAAATTTTCACTCTTTTGACTAAATCGGTCAAAACTTCTTTTTCTGGTCCGATAATTAAGGAAATCGGTTCATATAAATAAGTGATTTCTCCAGTTGTAAAAACAGGCATATCGTCAAAGATAACCTTAACAATGTTCTTACCGGTAACATCTCTATGATCAACAACAAAATATCCTTCTGGTAATTCTGGGTATTCAATTTTCAATATACTTCCTTTAGCAATACTTGATCTCACCGTAAAAGCATAAAGCATTCCTTCAAGTTTATAATCAGCAACATACTTTGCCTTACCGCTACACTTATCTTCATTATCTACTTTGTTGATAGATATTGATATATCTTTCAAAAACATCACTCCTTACTATAACTGATTGCTCCCGTAGGACACTTAGCAATACAAAGACCGCACTCGAAACATTTGTCAGGATTAAAAGTAATAACTCCCGGATAGGAAATCGCAAAGTATGGACATATCTTTTCACACAACATACAATCGATACATTTATCCTTATCCAAAACAGGCAGTGATTGTTTATACACAACTTCCTTTTTCAACCCGTGATTGATCACTTCTTCAATCGAACTGAAGCCATACTTTTCAAGTGCTTTCGGCAAGTCTTTAATAATCTTGGAATAAAGATCTTTACCGTATAGAAGCGCTGAAGAAAGCATTTGAACACCACTTGCACCAGCCAATAAAAACTCCAACACGTCATCGGCTGTTTTAATTCCGCCAACACCGATTACGGTTAATGAAGGTTCAGCTTGCTTAATCTTGTAAACTGTAGCTAAAGCAATCGGTTTAATCGCTGGTCCGCTAGTCCAAACAAAACCTTTATCGTTTCCATAAATAATCTTTCTATCCAAAATATCAATCTTCATAGTCGGTCCTAATGAATTGATAGCTACAACACCATTAGCCCCAGCTTCTTTTATCGCTTTAGCAAATAACTCTGGATTTGGGATATGTGGACTTATTTTCATATATATCGGTTTTTCGGTATTCATTCTGATCGCTCTTACCGTATCTTGAATAACGCTTAAATCAGTTCCGACATAGTGAGTGGAAATTTCATAAGCATCCGCATATTTATCAACTTTAGGCACCAAAAACTCCATATCTTCCTTTGTGTAGCCTAAAGACACAATCAAAGGTCTATCTTTACTTTTATGAAACTCAGGTAATATTTCATCAACCCAAACCTCATAACTGATTTCACTCCAAAGCTCACTATTCATGATAAAAGTCTTATCACCATAAATACAAGGTTTAGGTATATGTGGTAACTCCTTTGAAATTGTCTTTGTTACTATGCCACCACAATCCTGTTCTACTAAAAATCTTAACTTTGCTAAATCACCATTAAGTGGCCCTGCCGCAGGCATTAAAGGGTTCTTAAAAGTCATCCCATCAAAACTAGTACTTAAATTCAACATTATTTCCTCCTTCTTCGACTTTATCCCAAAGTCTTCTTGCTTGAATCAATCCTTCTTGCTTGTCTAATGAATAATCTTCGTATTCTTGATAATCTTTAAACTTAATTTTTCCCGAAGCAATAACCCAATTAGGCTTCAATCCTGGAAAAACACCGTAGAATAAATGAGAAAAAATATTGTTTTCATTAACAGGTGTCAAATTGTTGAAATCGATTGCTAATAGATCAGCTTCGCAGCCCTCTTCAATTCTACCTAACTTTGTTCCTAAAAGATTATTTACATAATCATAAGTGTTTCTTATTATCTTCTTTAAATCATCGAAAGAAAAACCGGTAGGCGAAGCTTCTTTCAAATGACTCAAATAGAAAATATTTAAATATTCTACTGCCTGTGATGGTATTAAACCATCATTACCGCTTATTACCCTGATGCCTTTATCTAAAAACTTCTTAATTTGGGAAATGCCAACGGCATTGTTTAAATTAGAAGTTACATTTACCGCAATTACACAATTATATTTTTTAATGATATCCATTTCTTCTTCATTGATATGCGTACAATGAACCAAAATGCTTTTATCATTAAGCAATTGAAATTTTTCTAATCTTTCAACTACTCGCATATTATATTTATTTATACAATCTTCTTCATCCATTAAGCTTTCAGCAACATGTATATGAATCCCATTTCCAGATAAATTGTTCCTGATTTTCCTTAAACTTTCATCACTTAACGAAAGTGATGCATGCATCCCAAAAAGTGAACTCGAAATATATTTTTCCTTCAGTTTAAATCCATCAACGTTTTCACTTATTGCTTCATCAACATCATATCTATCACTTGTCTCAAAAGCGGTAACGCATCTTAATCCTAACCGATTGACTAAAGCTCTTTTCACCAACTCAAGACTTCCCTTGACTTGCCCGCTCGCATTGTGATCAATAAGTGTTGTTGTGCCAAAGCTAAGTTGATTTAATCCACCAATTAAACTTGAATAATAAATCAAATCATGATCTAAAAAATGATCAACTTTCCACCATAACTGTTTTAAAATATCTAAGAAATTGGTAGGGTTAAAATCAAAGCTCATTCCTCTAGCAAAAGTAGAATAAAGATGAGTATGACCACTAACAAAGGCCGGAATAACAAGTTTCCCCATTAAGTCATACTCCTCATAACCTTCATTTGTGTAGTCAGTCATTTTACCCTTTTTAATTATCTTATCGTCAAAAACAATAAAACCATTATCTTCATAACTTTCATAATCATATATTCTTACATTTATTAAAGCATAAGCCATAAAACTAACCTCCTACTAACTAAAGTTTAAGACCTTTTCCCCCTTGAAAAACACCATTTCTTATCAGATATTTTCCTCGATTCATGCAATAAGTTACCTGACCTGATCTCTTGAAATTTTCATAAATATTATAGTCAGTTGCATTGTGTGCTTCATAGATGAAATTATCAAACAATTCATAAACAAATAAACTCGCTACATTACCTTCTTTTATTTCTCCTCTATCACTTAAATTAGGGTAAAGATTAGCGACATTTTTACTCATTTTATCAATTGCATCTTCTTTGAACAATTCATACATAACATCAAAAGAAAACTCAATACCTCCAATTCCTAAAGGTATGTCTTTTAAAAATTGTTTATCTTTATCATAAACATTAAAACCACAGTGATCGGTACCAATTGTAAGGACATCACTAAAATTGTCTTTCAATAACGTTCGTTCTTTTCTAGTTCTTAAAGGCGGAGCTAGAGTATATAAAAAACCATCACATCTTTCTAAAAAATCGTTGGTAAACAAAAAGTAATGTGGACAACTTTCTATAAAGAAACGTTTGTTAATAAGATTAGGAAAATCCTTTTTTAATAAATCAATCGTATTTCCACTACTCAAATGGACCATGTACAAATATCCACCATATCTTTCCACATATGAAGCCAGTTTCAAAGCTTCTTTGGTTTCTGAAAGAGTTGGTCTAGATTTTAATAAACAGTTGAACTTATAATTAGGGTTTAAATCAATCATCGAATCATTCTCGATGTGTGCCAATAACAAGAAATGATATTTCTCCGATAATTTCAATAACTCAATAATTTGTTCGTCATAGGTTCTTCTACCGCTATCTGAATAAGTAGTAAACAATTTCAAAGAATTAATCCCTAGTTCTTTCATCTTAATAACGAATTCTTCTAAATCACATTTTGGATTCTTAATCGTCGCATGAAAAAAGTAATCTACATATGCACCTTCAGCTTCTTTTAATCTCTTATGATATGCTTTTTCTAAATCTTCAACATTATCAACAGGTTCTAAAAAATCTATGATAGTTGTAACTCCTCCAAAAGCCGCAGCTTTTGTTCCAGAGATAAAATTATCCCTTGATCTAATATAACCCAAATCTAAATCAAAATGGACATGAGGATCTATAAGACCAGGTAAAACCAGACTATTTTGCACATCCAAAGTATCTTTGGCATCCAAATAGTCTTCGGTTATTTTAACGATTTTATCATGGTTAATGTACACATTGCATTTTTTTAATTGACCATCAAAATATACTCTACCATTGGTTATTCTTTTGTCATACATAGTTAGCCTCACACCCCTTCATTATCAAATTATTTCTACTTCCTTAAAATTGTATCTTTCACAAATCTTATCAAGCAAATCGTCTCTTACAGTTATACATAAATCCGTTTTACTATTAATAAGTTTCCTAATTATATTATCAAACCCTTGACCATTTAACTCTAAAACACCAATTTCATCCAAATAAACAGGACTTACATGATTCACAATAAACTCATCTATTTTTTCTTCAAGAAACTTAAATGTTTCCTGATAAAAATAGTATGGCCCAATCTTATAAATTATTTTTTTGATTCCATCCCAGAAACTATCTCTAATGACAAAAGGTATCACTTTGTTTGTGGATAGTTGGATTAAGTCATAACCATAGACTAAATTATCCTTCATTATCTTTCTCGAGATAAAACCATCTCCAATATGATTATTTGCATAATAGTTTTCTAGTCTAGTGGTTTTAAAAGAATTAATTCTACCAGTAACAATCTTTACCATCGAGAATCTCCCGCATATGTTTATGTCCCTTTTTATCATAGATTAAAGTTAATATTTCAGCAGAAATTGAAATCGCTATTTCTTCTGGAGTCATCCCTCCAGTATCAAGACCAATCGGTGAATAAAAGAAACTTAAATCAATATCCTTACCAAACTTATCGTATGTAGAGTTCAAATAACCTTTAATCTTATCTGGAGAACATAACATCCCCAAATACTTCGGTTTTATCTTCTTTTCTAAAATCCTATTAATGACATGATAATCATACTTATGACTTGGTGTGCAAACGATTATGAAGCTATTATCTTTAATCAAGTCTTGATCAATAAACTCAACAAACCCTTGATTGTAAAGTTGATCTGCCCCCATAAACTTTTCGATTACTTCTTTTCTTTCATCGATTACTGAAACATGAAAATTAATTGTTTTTAAAGTGTTAGTAATAGCTTGACCAACATGTCCTGCCCCAAAAACATAGATAGCAGCCTTTGGCCCAATATATTCATAAAACAAAGTTACAACACCTCCACAAACCATCGGTAAAGTCGTGGATTCAGGCATTACCTTGCCTTCGTCCAACACATATGTTTCCAGTAAACTTGTTCTTTCTTTAATCAGTATCTTAGCTTTATTTACAGCGTAATATTCAATTGCGCCTCCACCGACAGTTCCATAAGTCAAGCCACTCTCAAGAACAATCATCTTCTTGCCGACCTCAACAGGTCCTGAGCCTTCTTTCTTAACGGCGGTGATTGCCATCATTGTAATATTTTTCTTTTGATACTCATTAATCAGTTTAAATATATCCAAAACTAATCACCTAAAATTTAACTAATGTTAAAACAATTGCGATTACCAAAATAGCTGATGACAAAATCAGATTAATTCTTGATCTATCAAATTTCGCTAAAGCTTTGATTGGGTTAGTCGCAAATATCAAACCTAAAGCAAACGCTCCTGATATTAATCCTTCAGTAACTATAAATGTTAATGCTGGTTCAATCCCTTTTAATCTAAAATCAAGGAAATCTGTAATCAGGTAATTAACACCGTAATAACCTACCATTGCTAAACGCCATCCAATACTAATCATAACTATTGAAGCAATCTTAACACCCAACTTTTTAGAATCTAATAAAGGAATAATTGCAAACACCAATAATGTTTGAATTGCCATCGCAATCATCGGATTAATCGTTTTTGCTGGAAAAAGGAATGGTAAAAACAAATTTGTTGCTTTAATCATTATCGCAATTAAGCCAACAAAGAAAATCGCTTTTCTTGAGCCTAAAGATTTATATGCATGATAAAGAATAAATACAACAATTGGAAACATGATGCTACCTGCAATCAAAGCTGGTAATAAATGTAAAGCATAACCGATTGTTGCTTCAATAAGACCCCATATAGCTCCGAAAAATATTATTTTTGATAATTTATCCAAGTTTTTCATAATCTAATTTCTCCTAATTTCTTTAAATATTTTTTCTGATGTAATTGGTAAACTTGTAATTCTAACTCCTAAAGCGTTATAAACAGCATTAGCTAAAGCAGCCGGTGGAGTATCAATGCCAATCTCGCCTACTGATTTAGCTCCGAAAGGACCGCTCTCTTCATAGCTGTCCACAAATACAGTCGTTAATTTCTTGACATCAAGTCTAGTAGGTATTTTATAGTTTAATAAATCATTAGAAATCATTCTACCGTTTTTAGCGTATTTAACATCTTCAAAATGTGCCATGCCCAAGCCTTGAACAATCGCTCCATCAACTTGACCTTTAGCTAACATTGGATTGATTGTCGTTCCACAGTCGACAACTGATACATAATGTAAGATGTCAATTTCAAATGTCTCCTTATCGATTTCAATCTCGATAAACCCTGCCATAAAAGGTGGAGGGGACTTATGTCCTACATAACTGCTTGTAACCTGAAGTTGTTTTTGTTCATGAGAATATGTAATTTGATTTGATAAGTCGATAAGACTAATCGATTTATCACTTTCTTCATCCCAGAACTCTTTTCCATCAAAACCGACTTTTTCAACTTCTATCCCTAAGATTCTCGCTGCTTCAGTTATCATTCTTTCTTTTAAATCTTTAGCTGCCTTTAACACAGCGTTACCACTAACATAAGTAGTACTCGAAGCATATGCTCCAACATCAAAAGGTGTAAGGTCCGTATCTGAAGAATATACAACAACCTTATCAACTTCGCACATCAATTCTTCTGCCGCTATTTGGGTTAAGACAGTGTCGCTACCTTGACCAATCTCAGTAGCTCCAACCATTAAATTATAGAATCCGTCATCATTCAACTTAATAGTAGCACTTCCCATATCGATATAAGGAATACCACTACCTTGCATTGCTATGGCCATTCCAACAGATCTAATCTTATTTTCTGATTCTTTTCTTGGATATTTATCCTTCCATCCAATCAGTTCCATGCCTTTATCAACACATTCATCAAGTTTACATGTTTCCATAATCATCGCTGTTCCGGCAGTACCTTCTCCCATGATTTCAAAAATAGGTGAAGTTTCTTTCTCCTTCATCATGTTTAACTTGCGGAACTCAATTGGATCCATTTCCATCTTTTTGCACAAAGCGTCTACGGCTGATTCAAGAGCGAAGTTGCCTTGGATAGCTCCGTAGCCTCTATAAGCTCCTGCCGGTGTATGATTTGTATAAACGATATCACCGACAAATCTTACTGCATCAACTTTATTATATAAAGGTAAAACCTTAGATCCAGTAACCATGAACACTGTTAAAGCATGTTCTCCATAGGCACCTGTATCAGACAAAGCTTCACAATCAATTGCTTTCAAATAACCAAATTTATCAGCACCTAAAGTCATTTCAATTCGCATCGGATGACGAGAATAAGAAGATTCAAAAACTTCTTTTCGAGTATAAACCATCTTTGCTGGCTTACCGGTTTTATAAGTTACATAAGCAACAAGCATCTCCCCATGAATTGCCTGTTTCCCGCCGAATCCTCCTCCTACTCTTGGCTTGATAACTCTGATTTTGGATAGAGGAATCTCTAATCCTTGTGAGATGATTCTTCTCACATGGAATGGAGTTTGTGTAGCCGAATAAATTATCAGTCGATTCTGATAATCCATTCTCGCATTCACTGTATGTGGTTCTAACATAACATGTGCTTGAGCTTGTGTATAAAAAGTTTCCTTTACTACATAATCACATGTTTCCAAAGTCTTCTTAACATTACCAATTTCCATACCATAACTCGCAGCGATGTTTCTTTTTGGTTTGAAACCAATATCAAACATCTCATGGATTTCTTCTTCTGGATGGACTATAACCTTATTATCTTTAGCATTTTCAAAATCAAGTACAGGTTCTAAAACTTCATATTCAACTTTAATTAAACTTAAGGCTTTTTCTACTACACTGTCATTAACTCCAACGACCGCCAATACTTCATCACCAATATACCTAACGTATTCATCCAAAACAAACTTATCATGTGGTGAAGGTTCCGGATAGCCTTGACCAGCCCTTGTGAAAGGGATTCTTTTAAAATCCTTATGGGTTAATACCATTTCAATGCCTTCAAGTTCTACTGCCAATTTATCATCAACTGCAACTATTCTTGCATAAGGATGCGGCGATCTTAATACCTTAACGATTAAAGTATCCTTTTCTGCAAAATCATCTGTGAATGCTTTTCTACCCTTCATAACTCCTAAGCCATCAATTGACTTAACTTTATTGTTTACAACTTTCATTATTCATCACCTAAATATCTTTTGATTGCTTCATGTTGAGCAACATATCCAGTACAACGACATAGGTTGCCTACTAAATAATTTTTTATTTCCTCAACACTAGCATTTCTATTTTCTTGTTTCAAAGAATAGACTGTTAAAGCCATCGAAGGATTACAATAACCACATTGATCCGCTCCTAACTCGCCAAAATAATGAACCAACTTTTCAGCCTCTTCAGCAATCCCTTCAACTGTAGTTATTTCTTTCCCCTCACATCTAATTGCTAAAACCGAGCATGAAGGAACAGGTTTACTATCAAGCAAAACTGTACAGACACCACAACTAGTATTATCACAACCTCTTCTAACGCTTTGATAATCATATCTTCTCAAAACGTCTAACAAGTATTCATTAGGTTCTATTAAAAATGTTTTCTTCTGTTTATTGACAATCAAATCGATTTTCATCTATATCACCTCACGAATAGCTCTTTTTAAATATGTTTTCATTAACAATTCCCTATAGTCCTTTGAACCTCGTGAATTATCACCAAGCTTAATCTCATCCATTGCTAAATCTATCGCTTCATTGATTAAGTCGTCCGTTATCGCTTTTTTACCATTTAAAAACACTTCAGTTCTTCTAGCTCTAATCGCAATATTAGGTCTTGAGCCAACTGCTATCTTTAATCCTTTGCTATTTGTAATTGCCATATTCAAAATACTGAAATCAAGATGAGTTATGGCAATTTTCTTGAAGTAAGCTTTTCCTGTCTGTTTCTTTATTTTAATAGCCAACAGAATATCTTTAGGTATTTTAGTCATATTAACAAAATCTTCGACACTGACAATACCCATCTGATAAAAAACCAATTCAGCGTCTAACACTTGCAAAACTCCTAAAAGATCGGAAAAAGCGAACTTACCCATCACACTACCACCAATAGTAGCTATATTTCTAACTGTAACTCCCATAATATTACTTATTGCTTGACTTAATATTCCGCTTGCTAAAGACTTAATACCATCATGAACCTCCAAATCTCTTAAAGAAGTCATCGATCCGATTTCATAAAAATCATTTTCTTCTTTAATATAATTCAAGTCTAGTTCTTCTAAAGATATAAGGGTATCAACTTTTTTAAGCGAAATCTTAATCCATGCTCCCCCGCCAATAATCCTATTATTTGAACTAGCGCTTAAAACCTCAAACGCTTCATCCAAAGATTTAGGCTTTAAAAACTCCTTGATTTCCATACTTATCTATTCCTTTCCGTATCTAAAAAAATCTTAAAACAAATCTTCATACTTATCAATATCTTTCAATATTGCATCATTATTTACTTCTACAATCTTATAATTATACAGATTCCTAAAACTTTTTAGGTTATCCACTTTTGTTTGAAGCAGTTCCTTTTTCAAATCCTTTTCGAAATATATTGGATGCCCAAGCTTCTTGTTACAAGATGGCACTCTAATTTGTCCGGTACTATTGATCAGCTCTTCATAAATATCTTCGCCAATAAAAGGGTAATCTCCAGGTATGATAAAAAAATCATGTTCAACATGATTAACTCCAGCCTTGACTGAAGAAAACATTCCTTCAGAAAAATTCTCATTATAAATAATTTTCACAAAATTATAATCCTTCAAGCAATCAACTATTTCATCGTGATAAAAACCCGTAACCACAAAAATATTTTCACAGAATTTGTGCATAGCTTCAATGGCATAAAGTATTAAAGCTTTGCCATGGTAATTTACACACATTTTGTTTTGCTTAAATCTAGAGGAATAACCTCCTGCCAAAACAATTCCGTCGAACATAAAAACTCCTAAAAAAACGCTTTCATTAGAATATAAAAAAAAACTAGTAAAAATTGTTAAAACATTATAGCACAATCACAGTAAAAATACCATAACACGCCCTAAATCTCTTTAACATTTCTTACTAATTATTTTAATATTATTATAATTTTCAATCTTCAAATCTCTTGTAGCAATAATATAATCAATAATCAACTCAGCAATATCAAAAGGCAAAGCTCTAATCACTTTTAAGTTCTTATACTCATCGAAATCTCCTCCGCCTGATGCGCGGTAATTATTAACAACCAATGTAAATATATCGCTATCTAAAACATCCTTATCTTGATACTTTAGATTGACGATTCTCTTACCAAATTCTTTATCTATATCTATTACATATTCAATTCCATCAAACATATCATAATTGTAATGTTGCAGTTTTGGATAATAAAATCTTGGATTTACTTTTATTTCATTATCTTCGCAGATAAAATACTCTGCATTTTTCTCCAATATCTTTCTCAAGACTTTTCCATTGACTTCCAGTACACTTAAAGTATTTGCGTAAATATAGGTTGATAAGACATTTCTTACAGTAATATCTTTAGAAAAACCTGTAACTTCGTTAGGCAATGAAGTAGCTGATATCATCGCCTTTGAATACTTCAACTGAACTTGATTTATAAAAGTAACGATCGGATGTTTATTTAGTCTTGCTAAAAACATATCTTTAACTTCCAGATTATCTAAAACAACATTACCAATCTTTTTATCCAAAAAAGCCTGGCAATCATCCTCAACCTCTTTAATTGTTTCATACATCATTCCGTCACAAGGAAAATCAGCTGTATTAATCAACTCTTGTGATTTATTCTCTATAATCCATCTATCTTTATACACTAGATTTACATCTATTTTAGCTACATAACTGCCTTTTGCTCCGGCTTGTATCAAACTCACACCATTTTTTTCAACTGCGATATGACGGTGTTGATGAGCAGTAATTAGAACATCAATTTCATTGATATTATTTACTATCCTAGAACCTAGGTTTTCACCAGTATCAACAACATATGCTTCATCAGTTTCCAAATCCTTTTCAAATCCACCGTGATAAGCAACAATAATAACATCTGCTTTTTCTTTAAGTTCTTCAACTGTCTTCTTTAAAGATTCAAAAGCATTTTCAAAAATAATGTCTTTTATATAACTAGGATTTTCCCAATTAGGTATATACTGAGTGGTTAATCCGATAATCGCAACTTTAGGTCCGTTCTTATACTCAATGATTTCATAAGGGTTATTAAAAAGTAATGATTTATCATTTTTATAAATATTAGAACAAAGAGTTTTCGAATTTATGCTATTAACGAAGTCTACCAGATAATCCAATCCATAGTTAAAATCATGATTACCTGGAATGAAATAATCATATTTTAAGTAGTTAAAAGCCTTCGTCATTGGATTTAAATACTTATTTCTATTAAGTTGATGAAAATACATCAATGGACTACCCTGCAAATCATCACCAATATCCATAAGAATTGTACTTTCATTCCGATATTGCTTTATTACGTTACTGACTCTAGACAAACCATAATCAGTTTCTGAATTGTCCGCATAGTCCTTGGCTAAAACCGCTCCATGGATATCACTTGTGGAAAGTATCCTTAACCTGAAAGTTTTATTCATAAATAAACCAACTCTCCTTGTATAAATATTTTACACTACTATTACGATTTTTTTTATACTTTATCTTTTTTTTTATCATTTATGTAGTAAAATATATTTAGTATAGATAAGGGGGAAAATGAATCTATGAAAAAAGTTTTATCAGCATTTTTTGTATTTATGTTTGCATTTGCTTTTGTTGCATGTAATGCAGCAACAACAGCAGCGCCTACTACAGAAGACAACTACTTAAATCCATCAACACTTAGAGTACAGTTAATACCTTCTAGAGATGCAGCAGTGCTTAACGCACAAAGAGCGCCTCTTCAAGACTTATTGATGGCTGAATTAGGCATGGACGTAGTAGTTACAGTTGCAACTGACTACAATGCTTTAATTGAAGCAATGAAGTCAGAACAAATTCACGTTGGTTTATTAGCTACAGCTTCATATGTTTTAGCACATGAAGAAGGTGCAGCTGAAGTAATCCTTAAATCATTACGTTATGACGTTGATGACAATGGTAATCTATTAACAGATGCTCCACTTGTTGATGGTTACAAATCACAATTAGTTGTAGCTGCTGACTCAGGAATTACATCAATCGCTGACTTAGAAGGAAAAACAATTGCAATCGCATCATTTACTTCTACTTCAGGATTCGTATGGCCAGCAAACTTACTAGCTGACAACGGTTTAGATCCAATGACAGACGTTACTTGGATTAACGCTGGTGGACATGATGCCGCTATCCTTGCTGTATATAACGGTCAAGCTGATGCAGCTTTCACATTCAAAGACGCTAGAACATTAGTTGAAGGTGACTACCCAGATGTATATGACGAAGTAGTATTTGTTGCTAACACCGAAAGTATCCCTAATGATACAATCTCTGTTATTCCTCGTTTACATCCAGAACTAGTTGCAAAAATTAAAGCTGCTTTCATCGCTATCGCTGAAACTGAAGAAGGTAGAGCAATTATTAGAGCCGTATATAACCATGAAGGTTATGCTGAAGCAGTAGATTCAGAATACGACATCGTTAGAACATATTTAGAAAGACAAGAAGATTGGGATTTCTAAAAACTCTTTAAAAATTAATATAATAGCCACCTTCAATGGTGGCTATTATTCTAAAGGAGCACACTATGATTAAATTCGTAAACGTCAATAAAACATATCCAAACGGCACAGTTGCCCTTACGGATGTGAATTTAGAAATTAAAGAAGGTGAGTTCGTTGCGATTTTAGGCTTATCTGGAGCTGGAAAATCTACAATGCTTAGAACTCTTAACCAAATCATCGATGTTACTTCAGGTAACATTTATTTTAATAACGTTGATATCAATACTTATGAAATATACGGCGATAACATTGAAAAAGAAATTGAAAAACAAAAAAAGAAAAATCCTGAGTTTGATGAATCTAAACTTAACTTACAAGAAATAGATATCACACAGATTAAAGGAAAAAAACTGAGAAAAATGCGTTCTAACATTGGAATGATTTTCCAAAACTTCAACATTATCAAAAGAATGTCAGTTATTCAAAATGTTTTGTCTGGTAGAATCTCATATAATCCTATATGGAGAACTATAATCGGTTTATTCCCAAAAAAGGATAAAGAAATTGCTCTAGAAGCTTTAGATAGAGTTGATATCTTAGAAAAAACCTACCACCGAGCAAGTGATTTATCCGGAGGTCAAATGCAAAGAGTCGCTATTGCTAGATCTTTAGCACAAAACGCTAAAATACTTCTTGCCGATGAACCAGTTGCTTCGCTTGACCCAATCACTACATTTGAAGTAATGAAATTCTTAAAGAAAATTTGTGATGAAGACGGTATTACAATGATTGCCAATCTCCACCATGTCGACTTAGCGTTGGAATACGCCACAAGAATTGTTGGAGTAAGAGAAGGCCGAATCGTTTATGATATTCAAGTCAAGGATAAGAAAGATCAAGATATTATTAACGATCTTGAAACTGTTTATGGTAGACCTTTATCACAAAAAGACTTTGTTGGTGAAGAATAATGAATCCTGAATTAGTCGCAAGATTGCCGAAGAAACCAAAAAGAATTAAATTTTATTCAACTTTGGCGCTTGTTGTCGCTATCATTGTTAGTGCAGCTGTTTTCTCTGGATTTTCAATTCTTGATATAATCAATAACCTAAGATTTGCTACTAGATTACTTAAATCAATGTTCTTCCCACCTGCTTGGGACTATGCCGATAATGTTATAAAACCGCTATTACAAACTATTCAAATGGCTATAGCCGGTTCATTCATCGGAGCGATTCTAGCCTTTCCTGCAGCTCTTCTAGCTGCGAATAACTTTATAAAAATTAAGTGGTTAAACACAACAGTAAGATTATTTTTAAATTTCTTTAGAACTATCCCTGCTCTTGTATTAGCTGCTCTATTCGTATCAATTTTTGGTATTGGGAGTTTTGCTGGAGTTGTAGCTTTAACAATCTTTTCATTTGGTTTAATCTCCAAAATGACTTATGAGTCAATTGAAGCAATTGACTACGGTCAAGTTGAAGCCATCATCTCTTTAGGTGGGAACAAACTCAATATCTTCAGATATGCTATCTTACCCCAGGTTTTACCGCAATACATGTCTTATACACTTTATGCTTTTGAAGTAAATGTCAGAGCTGCTGCTGTACTTGGTTATGTAGGTGCCGGTGGAGTTGGGCAAACATATCAGATTTGGCTTGACTTAAGAAGATTTGACCGTGTAGGAATCATTATTATTATTTCCTTTGTTGCGGTGCTTATAATCGACTTAATCTCCAGTGCTATTAGAAGGAGGTTGGTATAATGGCAACATTAAGCAAACCTGTTCCTATGAAGCCGAAGGCTAACTCAATCAAAAAAACCATTATTTTTATCATTGTAATCTCATTAATTATTTGGGCTTTCGACGGCGTTAATTATAACGGCTTAATGCCATCCGCTGCTGGTACAATTGTTGGTATGTGGAATGGTATATTGCATCCAGATGTCAGCTACTTAACCGATTGGTCAATCGACGGTTTACCTTATGCAATAGTAGAGACTATCGCAATTGCTATCAGTGGTACTTTCGTATCTGGTGTACTTGCAATTCCTTTTGCTCTATTAGCATCACAAAATATCGTCGGAAAACGCGTTTCAAAAGTTGGTAAATTTATCATTACTATGATTAGAACTTTTCCAGAACTAATCTTAGCCTTGATTTTTATCGGTATCGTAGGACCCGGTGCTCCTGCTGGTATTCTAGCCCTTGGAGTTCATTCAATCGGTATGTTAGGTAAACTTTTCTCCGAGTCAATCGAAAGTATGGATATCGGTGTAAAGGAAGCCTTAGAGTCTTGCGGTGGAAACAGTGCTGAAGTTTTATTCAGAGCAGTTATTCCTCAAGTATTACCAGAATTCTTGAGTTATACATTATTTAGATTCGAAATCAATATGAGAGCAGCCGCTACATTAGGTTTAGTAGGTGCTGGTGGTATTGGTGCACCACTAATCTTTGCGATAAAAGCCAGAGATTGGGAGCGAACGGGAATAATTGTTATCGTCTTGATTATAACCGTTACAATCATTGATATTATCTCAAGTAAGATTAGAAAGAAATTAGTATAGAAATTAAAAGTCTTAAATTCTCATTCGAATTTAAGACTTTTTTTATACAATTATTTATTTTTTTCAATCACTGTACCGGAACGGTAAGCATCTAACAATTGATATAAATCATCAATCAAAGACTTTATTTCTTGACCCTTATTAGTATCATAAATATAAGTCCTTCTTGAGTTCAATTCTTCTGATCTTGTAATTGAAACGATATCTTTTTCCGAATGAATTAAGGCTTGATAAGTATCGAATCTTTCATGCGAAACCAAGAAATATGCATGAGAGTCACTAATCAATGAATATCCACCGATACTGGTTTTATTTGAATATTCTTTGCTCATTCCACCATCGATGGAATAGATTTTCTTATTAGCCAAGACGACTTCATCACCTTTAGTTATATCTAAAGGTACATGCCCATTGATAATCTTTGATTTCTTATAATTAAGATCAAATTCATCATAGATCATTTTAAGGACATCTTCTTCCAATCGATACTTATAATATGGATTGTTAATCTCTTTATGAGTCTTTTTATCACTGATAAAATATCTTTCGAAAGTTTTCATTGAGTGTTTGCCAAAAAGTGGAGATGCTGCGCTTTGCCATAATATATAGAAATAATCTCTATCAAAATTATCCTTTTCGTAACGGTTTAAAAATGCACTTCTTACCAGACGATCAAATTCATCAAAAAGACCCTTGCCATAATAAACTTTACCATTAATTTCCTGTTTGAAAAACTCTTTGTTTTCAGTCAATGGCACTGCCGCATGAAATAGCAGATTACCATTATATTTCAAATACATCGAACCATTTTGCACTAAATATCTTGCATGCTTTTGTAACATCTCATTATGTAAGAAAAGTTGAGTCAAATGATTGATTACTTCTTCTTCATCCTTATTGAGTTGATAAGGTTTCTTAGGATTGATTGTCGGGAAATTACTGTCTAATAATGGATACTTAACTCCATCAATCAAAACTGTATGTTCTTCAAAATCGATTTTTTCCAATAATAATCTATCTTCAAGCAAGAACCCTGGTTTTCTCTTGATTAAATCATATTCTAATTTAAATTGAATTATTGATATGGCTTTGTGAATTCTAGCGATGAATGATAAGTCTTCAGCTTTATTGTAATTAACATTATAACCTTTAGGAACAAATATACTGCAATCATCTTTTTTATAATACTTTTCCGCTAGTCTTGCAAGAGGAATGAGAT
>JAVEQW010000047.1:0-10183 GCA_034007385.1 Candidatus Izemoplasmatales bacterium | reverse complement strand
TTCATTGCTGGAATAGGATTACCAAAAAATCTAAACTCACTATCATAATCGTCTTCAATGATAAATCTACCTCGTTTCAATGAAGTCCAATTCAACAGTTCAATTCTTCTTTTAACCGGTGTCACTATTCCCATTGGAAATTGATGGCTTGGAGTCATGTGAACAATCTCAATGCCTTCTGAGTTAAGCTTTTCAATTCTTATTCCTTCACTATCCAACTCGATTGCTTTCACCTTAGCGCCATAAGCATTATATAACTGATAATTTTTTACATAAGATGGGTCTTCAACACCATAAACCTTATCTCTTCCCAGTAACATCACCAATAAAAGAATTAAATGTTCAGAACCGCTACCAACAACAATTTGTTCAGGTTTTGCAATAATTCCCCGGTAATCCAACAAAATCTCAGCTATCCTTTTCCTAAACTCATAATTACCAAAAATATCACCACGATTTAAATTATCCTTTAATTTATCCAATACGACTTCTCTTTCAATTCTCGCGAACTTGTCAAAAGGAAAAAAACTACTGTCAATCTGATTGGTTTTAAAATCTATTTTATAGTCTTCTTTTATCTTTAATTCAACATTCTCTTTCCTTAAATGCTTCTTGGTGTATAACAGTTCTAAATCCGTCGTTACAAAATAACCGACTTTTGGTTTAGACATTATATATCCTTCAGCTAGTAATTGACTATACGCAGATTCTACAGTTGTTTGACTAATTTTCAGATAAGCTGCCAATTTTCTTTTTGAAGGTAACTTTTCATTCTTCTTCAAATATCCTTCTTCAATACTTTTCTTAATTTCTGAATACAACTGTTCATATAAAGATTTATCACTATTACTATCTAAAAAAAACGTCAACATAAAACTGACCACCTTATCTTTTTGAAAACTGAGTATTTAAAAGATACCAGTTACAAGTATAATATAAATGAATAAAGATATATTGTCAAGAGAAAGCGAGGAAATACATATGAATGAAAGATATCAATTAAACAAAGAACTAGCCCAAATGTTAAAGGGTGGAGTTATTATGGACGTTACTAATGCAGAACAAGCAAAAATTGCTCAAGAAGCAGGTGCCTGCGCTGTAATGGCTTTAGAAAGAATACCGGCAGATATTAGAGCTGCTGGTGGAGTTTCGAGAATGAGCGATCCTAAACTAATCAAAGAAATCCAAGCTGCAGTTACAATTCCAGTAATGGCTAAAGTGAGAATCGGTCACTTTGTGGAAGCGCAAATCCTAGAAGCTTTAGAAATCGATTATATCGACGAAAGTGAAGTATTATCACCAGCTGATAATACTTATCACATCGATAAAACTCAGTTTTCAGTTCCATTTGTGTGTGGTGCTAAAAACTTAGGTGAAGCCTTAAGAAGAATTTCTGAAGGTGCTTCAATGATCAGAACTAAAGGTGAACCAGGAACTGGTGATGTCGTTCAGGCAGTTACCCATATGCGTCTCATCCAATCAGAAATCAGAAACGTTCAATCTTTAAGAACTGATGAACTTTTCAATAAAGCTAAAGAACTTCAAGTACCTTATGATTTAATCAAATATGTTCATGAGTTCGGAAAACTACCAGTAGTTAATTTCGCAGCTGGTGGTGTAGCTACTCCAGCGGATGCTGCACTAATGATGCAACTTGGCGCTGAAGGTGTGTTTGTAGGCTCAGGTATCTTTAAATCTGGAGATCCTGCAAAGAGAGCTCAAGCAATCGTTAAAGCTGTAACTAACTATAACAACCCACAAATCTTAGCGGAAATAAGTGAAAACTTAGGTGAAGCTATGGTTGGAATCAACGAACAAGAAATCGACTTATTAATGGCTGAAAGAGGAAAATAAAATCATGCAGATTGGCGTATTGGCATTACAAGGAGCTTTTATCGAACATCAGTCAATGCTTCAAAAATTAGGAGTTAAATCATTTACAATCAGAAATTTAAATGATCTAAATAATCCAATGGACGGTCTAATTCTTCCTGGAGGAGAAAGCACCACCATGTTTAAACTACTTCAAGACTTAAAACTAGAACAACCAATAAAAACTCTCATTAATAGCGGTCTACCAGTAATGGGAACTTGTGCAGGTTTATTGCTTCTAGCTAAAGAAATCCATAACTATGATAAAGCGTTCTTACAAACAATGGATATTACCGCAAGAAAAAATGCTTACGGAAAACAACTTGGTTCATTTAAAACTTTAGCTAAGTTCAACAATAAAGAAATTCCTTTTGTCTTTATCCGTGCTCCGTTTATTGAAAGAGTGGGAGAAAACATAGAAATACTAGCTACTGTAGACGAAAGAATCGTTGCGGCTAGACAAAACAATCAATTAGCAGTTGCTTTTCATCCGGAACTTACCAATGATTTGTCCGTCCATGAATATTTCTTGAACATGATAAATAAATAACGAAGTCAAATTTGACTTCGTTTTCTTTTTACTCAATAAACTCTCGTTTAACTCTTGACTTTGCCATATTACACAACAATTCATAGGTAATAGTATCAGCTATCTTAGCCATCGGTTCAAGCGGTTTGTTTCTCCCGAATACTTCAACTTCATCGCCTATTTTGATATCTACGTCAGTCGCATCAACCATCGTAAGCCCCATGCAAACTCTACCTAATACTTTAAGTTTATGATTTTTATAGAAAAAATAATCCTTGTTACTGAAAACTCTCATATATCCATCAGCATAACCAATTGCGATAGTTGCGACTTTAATTTTCTTTTCAGCCTTAAAAGTTCTGCCATAACTAACCGTTTCTTCTTTTTCAATCTCTCTTAAGGCAATAACCTTAGCTAAAACCGTCATTACCGGAAAAAAATCAAAATCACTTTCAACTGGTGGATAACCATATAAAGCAATCCCTGATCTGGCTAAATCATAATTATTTGAATCTAGGATATTTAATCCGGCGCTATTCTTAATATGAACCTTGCCATAATCAACATTAATTTTTCTTAATTCTTTAAGCAAAGTTAAAAATACTTTTTCTTGATAAATAGTAAAATCCTTATCACTATCAGCTGAAGTAAAATGTGTATAAATTCCTATTAATCCAATATTATCTAATAAAGATATATTTCTAATTTCAAGGGCTGCATTTGCTATATCTTTTTCATGATGACAGACAACGCCTAATCTTGACATGCCTGTATCAACGTTCACATGAACATCAATCTTATACCCTTGATCATTGAGTTCTTCAGCATAACTAAATGAATCGACAGTTTGAACTAAATTGAACTTCTCTAAGAAGATAGCATTCCTTTTATCAGTTTTACCAAAGATTAGAATCTCTCCACCAATTCCATACTCCCTAAGTTCAATTGCCTCTTTAAGAGCAGTCACCGCAAAATGCTGCACTCCATGATTAAAGAGATACTTTGAACACTCCTTACTTCCGTGCCCATAAGCATCAGCCTTAACAACTGCATACACGTCCTTACCATGATTTAGCAGTTTCAAAGTCTCGTAATTTTTTAATAAAGCCTTTAAATCAATAATCGCGGTTACCCTGTCTTCAATCATTATTTATTAACCTTTAACTCCTTTATTCCACCCATATAAGGAACTAAAACACTTGGGATTATAACACTGCCATCCTTAGTTTGGTTTTGTTCTAAGATTGCAGGTAAAAGTCTAGATGTGGCTAATCCTGAACCGTTTAATGTGTGTAGGTATTCAACCTTGCCTTCTTCATTTCTGAATCTGATCATTCCTCTTCTAGCTTGAAAACTTCTTGAATTAGATACACTGCTTACCTCTTTATAAATACCGATAGAAGGTAACCATACTTCAATATCAAAGGTTCTTGCCATCGCAAAACTTACATCCCCAGCAGCGAGTTTAGAAACTTGATAATGAAGCCCTAATTTCTTCATCAATGTTTCAGCTTTAACCATTAATTCCAAGAATGCATCATCGCTATCCTCAGGTCTAGTGAACTGAACCATCTCAACTTTATTGAACTGATAACCTCTGATAGTTCCTCTTTCTTCACTTCTATAACTTCCAGCTTCTCTTCTGAAGCAAGGAGTATAAGAGAAATACTTTCTAGGCAATTGTTTCAAGTCCAATATTTCATTACGGTGAAGATTTATCAAAGCTGTTTCAGCTGTTGGCAATAAGAACTTCTTCGGACTTTCATCTTTTAACCAGAAAACGTCTTCTTCAAACTTTGGAAATTGTCCGGCAGTTAATCCACTCTCATAATTAAGTAAATTTGGCAACATCATAAACTCATAACCGTCTTTTAGATGTTCATCGATAAAGAAATTAATCAAAGCCCATTCTAATCTAGCCCCTAAATTAGTATAAATCCAAGTCCCTCTACCACTAATTTTCGCTGCTCTTTCATAATCGATTAAACCTAAAGAAGTTGCTAATTCAACATGATCCTTAATCTCAAAGTCAAAATCAGGTTTATCCTTAAAGACGCTTACAACCATATTGTTTTCTTTTTCTCCTGACAATAAATCCTCATCAGGAATATTAGGTAACTTAAGCAAAAAGTCATTCATTTCCTTTTCAATCTCGCCTAAAGTCACTTCATCATTTTCAACTGCATCTTTAATCTTTTCAATTTCCGCAAAAAGTTCAGTAGTATCCTTCTTTTCTCTTTTATATTCACCGATGGATTTAGATAGTTTATTTCTTAAAGCTCTAACTTCTTCAATTCTCTTGATAAGTTCACTTCTTTTTTCTCTCAAAACTAAAAAATTGTCAAAATTTACTTCGAACCCTCTTTTTAATAAACTATTTTTCACATACTCGGGATTGCTAACAATCAATTCTACATCCAACATAATAAATTCTCCTTAAATAATTATTTATAAAAAAAGTCCTCTACAAAAAAATGTAAAGGACGAATTTCTTAACCCGTGGTGCCACCTTAGTTCTAGTAATATCAATAAAAACTAGCTCTTTAATTAATTTTTGATAACGCAGCTTAATATCTGCGGAGATGATTAGTCCCACTCCAAGGTAGAAAAGTATTTTAACTAACGTCAATCTTTCACCAAATAACCGACTCTCTTCTTAGCTAATTATTAATAAACACTTAATCCTCTTCATCATTTTCAACAATCATTATATGTAAATATCAACCTAAAGTCAAGCAAGACTTAAGAATTTGTCTCTAAGATTAACTTCTGTGCATTGCTTTCATTCTTCGTCGCTAAATTTTTAACCCAATTTTCTTTTCTGTACCTTGACAAAGCAAACAAAGACTTAGGTAATTCCAATCCTTGTACAATCAAAAACAACATTACAACATTCAAATTAGTAACTCTAGCTAAAATAAAGATGATTGGCACTTGCACAACCCACATATACCCAGAATCCATCAACATAGTCGACCTTGTATCCCCACCCGATCTTAATGTAAAATACATGGAAACATTAAATGAGAATACCGGTATGAATATTGCATTTATTCTAATATTTCTACCAGCTAAAGCTTTGGTAGCTTCACTAACATCATATAGATCCACTATGAAGAAACTTAGAATAAACAAAATAATGCCTGTAAAAAAAGCAAATACTACTGCAAATGCAATAACCTTCTTAGCATTATCCTTAGCTTCTTCTAATCTGTTCTTACCTAGAGTATTACCAACTAAAACTGCAATACCCGTACCGATACCTCCAAAAGTCACAAACACAAGTTGACTGATGGCACCAGTGATTGTCATAGCAGCTAGTGCACTATCACCTCTAGTTGAATAACTCTGCATAAACATCGTTTGTCCCATAGACCAAAAGAATTCATTCAATAATAGCGGAATTGCCATAATAATAATCCCTTTTAAAACCACTCTTTCAATCTTAAAAATATCTTTAATCTTAGTATTGAAGATCTTGCCTTTTTTAATCAACAACACCATCATTAAACCAAATTCAACAAATCTTGAAGCAAGCGTTCCATATGCAGCACCTTCAACTCCTAACTCTGGAAAACCAAAATTACCGAAAATCAATAAATAATTCAAACCAGTATTGGTTAAGATAGCTGCGATGGTGATATATAGCAATACCTTTGTAACACCTATTTCTCTAAACGTAGTTGAAATAGCAATTGAAAACGCCCATGGCAGCATACTCCATTTAACAATATTTAGATAGTCCATACCTCCAGAAATCGTAACTGGGCTTTCTGTAAAAAGACCAATCAAAAACTCTCCAAAAACGCTAAATACAAACAAACTCAAAACAACCAACATCAAAGCCACAATCAACTTGAATCTGAAAGTCTCTTTTAACTTTTCGACTTCTCCGCTACCAAAATATTGAGCCGTAAAAATACCAGCTCCACCAAGTGCTCCAAAAGTAATAAGGATAATCACAAAATACAGTTGATTGACAACCGAAACAGAATTGATTGATAATTCTCCCAAACTACCAACCATCAAGTTGTCTATCAACTGTAAGGAAGATGTCAATAATTGTTGAAGAACAATCGGCAATGACACCTGAAATAATCTCTTATAAAAAACCCTATTACCAATTAAGCTACGCATAAAAGCCTCTATTTCTTCTTATTATGGAATACCTTTCTTAGATTAAGACATCCATAAGTATAAACTCTTGTGTTAAAACTATCAGGAATATCAAAGAAATATCCCTTATTATTTACTAGCAAACAGATAATCACTGAAGTAAAGAACTTGGCTGTATTAAGTTCTTCTTTTACTAAAAATTCTTTAGATATTCTTTTTACTACTTCCTTATGTTCTAAAGTAATATCATCCAATTCATAAAAAAGCACAGCACTAATATTATTACAACCATTGTTATAAAATTTTCTCAACTTAGTAATCTCTTTATCAAGACTTGCTTCAATCTCAAAACCCTCAATAAACTTACCATAATAACATACACCTTGAGAAGCAACCTTTTTAAAATAATATCCATTGCTCAACAACTCATAATTATTCTTTATCAGCGCTCCCTTTAAATCATCAATCGATCCAAAAGCAACCTCTTTAAGCTCTATAGTTTCATATAAATCCTTTTTATTTATGAAACCATATTTTTCATTATGCCTTTTAATTACGCTTTTATTAAAGATGTAAGCTCCTAAAAAGACTAGGAATACAATAATTCCATAGCTTATCCAGTTTTGATCTGGATAAGAATTATCTAAGATAATACTCATGAAAAAAGCAATAAAACCAAGAACTAAAAAAATCTTTCCGAAAATATTGTAAACAAGCAATTCTTTCTTATCTTTTGGTTTGTTTTCACTCATCAATAACCACCTCTAATCTAACCCCTATAATTTTATCACAATTAATATTTTTTAAGAAGAAAAACCAATCGCAAAAGAAAAAAAAGCACTATAACTTCAAAAGTTATAGTGCAAGATATTAAAACTATTCAATTTCTAATAACAAATTCTTCTTTTTTTCATAATCAGCTTCGCTAATCAGACCATCTTCAACCATCTTAGCTAAGACTTTTAATTGGTTTTCAACAAAGGCAGCATCCTTTTGTACCGGACTTTCTTTTCTAGAAAAATCACTATAACTATACTCATCTCCTAAGAATGTATCTTCTTTACCTCTTCTAACCAAATATACAATGCTAAAAGCAAAAGGAACTCCTGATAATATCCAAATTAGAACCCCCATAAAGGTCCATACAAAGAAAAATATCAACCCAGCTATAACCTATAAACTGTAATAAACTAAACCAGTAATGATTAAAGCTTTTTCCGCTCTTTGCAAAGACGGAATCAATAATAAAATACCCATAATGATTAATAAAATTTCAATGATAATCGTGATTGGATCAAGTTCTTGAGATAACCCCCCAAAGAAACCTAAAGCACCAAAAACAATCGAATAAATTGCTACTACTTTTTTTGCCGATAAACTACTCATTTTGTATCACATCCTCTATAATTACATATTTAATATTCTATATTCATTATAAAGAGATGTCAAGTCTATCGGGTAAATCTTTAAACATTACTTGATATGATACTTGATATTTGCTAAGATATAGATAAACCGAGGTAAAATAATGAATATTATCCATTTTAAAAACCAAAAAGAATTCATGGAATTCCTAGAAAAGAACAATCAATCTGAAGAAGGAATCTGGATTAAATTCGATAAGAAAAACACTTCAGATAAACTGACACCCGATCGGGCTTTAAAAAGCGCTTTAACTTATGGCTGGATCGATGGACAGATTAAATCTTTAGATGATGAATTCTACCTGAAATATTTCACAAAAAGAAGACCTAAAAGCAATTGGTCAGAACGGAATAAAAAAATTGCTGAAGATTTAATCCAAAACAACTTAATGCAAACTCCTGGATTAATTGAAATACAAAAAGCTAAAGAGGATGGTAGATGGGAGTCTAAAGAAGCGATATTTACAAATGATGATTTAGTTAATTTCACCCAATTGATTAAACCACACAATAAAGCTTACGATAACTACTTAAACATGTCTCCTTCCATTCAAAAAACCTATGCTAAAAGTTACTTCTACCTTAAAACTAACGAAGCTAAAGAGAATCGTTTATCAAAGATAATCAAACGTCTCGAGGATAATTTGAAACCAATGTAAAAGCCCTTTTTCAAGGGCTTTTCTTTTATTTTAAGATTTCTAAAATAACACAAACTTTAAATCTGGGATCATAGCCTACTCTAACAGTTTTATTGGAATAGTTTTCAATTGGATTTAATTTTATAAAACCAGAATTGAATACAGCCAATGTTTCAACTTTTTCTATTTTTGAATCAATTTCCATCTCTACTTCAAAAGCTAACAAACTTGTATAAGAAGAAACTACTTTCTCCAATTTAACAACTTGGATGTACTTGGGTTCGAGATGTAAATAATAATTATATCTTAAAAAGTAATATAAAGTTAAGACGCCAAAAAACAAAAAAGTAATCAAGGATGTCGAAACAATAACGCTAGTTTCTAACTTGGCAGCTGTTAATACAATCACTAAAAACAATAACATTAAAGTGCCTATTATTCCTAACACTGTAAAGTTGAACTTATAATATCTTGTTTCAGGAAGTGAGGAATATTTTACTTCTTCCATTTTTTATTTATAAGGAATATAGAAATGATACTCTTCGCCAATAACCTCAGTTAAAACATAAACCTTAGAAATGTCTGGCTTCAATCCGTTTTCTTCTAAGTACTTATCGAAACTTAAATGTTCATGGCCTCTTAAATAGTTATGATAATCATCTTTATTTCCAACAAAATGTACAAACTTATTGTTTTTCAAAACTACTGTTTGAAGACCTTTTGAGGCTCTAGTACCGGTTGGAACACTAAGATAAGTGATATAAGTAATATATTCTACTTTACTTTGAATTACAATAAAATCTAATATAAATCTTCTTCCGTCAGTAATATCGTTTTCCAAAGCAAATGCGTCAATCAACTCATCAGCTTTTTCTCTTGTTTCTGCCATTGAATAAACCAAGGTATCAAAGTCTAATGTAACCATTCTAAAATCTTTTTCCATAATGTTCTCCCCTATAATCTTAATAAAGTTAATAAATATCATTTAAATTATAACAATCATTTCAACTTAATTCAACACCCATACACATCACTTACAAAAATATATTAAAGTATTAAACCCAAAATTACTCGAATAACGAATATTTGGTTAAATCAATATCTTCAAAGTTTAATTGTGTTTTACCGTCTAAAATTCGATAACTTTTTCCATTTATTGATTTAATTACGTCACCTATGGTTAACCTTGGTCCTACTGGTAAATAGAAGTACTTTACTTCCCAACCAAAAGGATAACTTTCTACCGTCATAATCATATATTTTTCATCATTTACCATTAGTAATCACGCTCCTACAAGTAAATTATAGCACATTAAATGTATTGTCTATCGTAATGGTATTCATGATATCTATAATTTTGGCTCAATCTATGGAAGATAAGAATTGCGGATAGGAAACATGTATCCCTTTCAACAAAAAAGACCTGATACTTGAGGCGATTAGTAAATCGCTTATGTAACAGACCTATTCTAGTTAGATGGCGGAAGAAAGGGGATTCGAACCCCTGCGTCATCACTGGCCTACTCGCTTTCGAGACGAGCCCCTTCAACCGGACTTGGGTATTCTTCCTTTTAAAAAGAGTCTATTTCATCAAGGAAATAAAC
>JAVEQW010000046.1:0-10330 GCA_034007385.1 Candidatus Izemoplasmatales bacterium | reverse complement strand
AAGATTAGAAGTTTAGGAGGGCGCTTATGCCTGCGATTGAAAGAATGGTAGAAGCCGTTTCAAGGGTAGTTGAACAAGCTTTAGGCGTCAATCTCTTGGATATGATTATCCAGATTGCTGCAACGCTGATTTTGGTAATTATAGTCAAAATCTTTTTTTGGGGTAGAATAACTGCTTTCTTGGAAAAGCGTAAACAAATCATGGAAACAGAAATGGAATCTGCTAAAAAAGAGAATGAAGAAGCAAAGGTTCTTAAAGAAAAACATGATTTTGAATACAATCAATTAAAACAAGAGTCAAAACAATATTTGGATAATGCTAAGATTAAGGCTGATCAAGAACGCAAAAGAATTCTTGTTGAAGCCAAAGAGAATGCAAATGAAATTTTGGAAAGAACTCAAAAAGAAATTGAAGCGGAAAAGATTAAAGCGAAAGCTGAACTAAAGAAAGAAGCAGTAGAATTAGCTGCATTAATGGCTGAGAAAATTGTTTCTAAAGAAATAGATGAAAGTTCATATCAGAATCTTTTGATAGATGATCTTGAAAGAAGTGAAAAATCATGACCGATGTTGCAAATCAATACGCACATGCGGTTTTTTCGCTTGCTTTTGAGACGGATAAGCAAGATAGTATTGGCTTTGAGTTGAAAAACTTCTTTAACGGTTTATCTGTTAATGAATGGCAATTCTTTCTGCATCCACGAATTACAAAGGAAGAAAAGCATCAAGTTATCGAGAAATTGTCTCTTGATAATTTGACTATTAATTTTTTGAAAGTTTGTATCGATAATGATCGATTTGATTTGTTGGAGAGTATTGTTGCTTCATATTACAAACTTTTAGATGAATCAAAAGATATCGTCTTAGTAAAGGTTACCAGCAAAATCAAATTGACTAAGTTTAACCTACAAAAGATAGAAAAGACTTTAAAAAATAAGTTGAAAAAGAGCATAAAAATTGAAGAAATCATTGATAAAGACTTATCAAGCGGTATAAAAATCGAATATGACGGTGAAATCATTGATTTGACTGTTAAAAGAACAATCGATGAAATTAAGAACCAGTTACTAGGAGGAAATTAAGTTGAAACTCGATCCTTTAGAAATAAGTTCTTTACTTAAAGAACAGATAAAAAAATATGAAAAACAAATAAAAACTGAACAAATAGGTTCAGTTATTTCCGTAGGTGACGGTATTGCTTTAGTATATGGTATAGATAAAGCGATGGCTGGCGAATTGTTGATATTCCCTAACGGTGTGTATGGAATGGTTCAAAACCTTGAAAAGAACCATGTCGGAGCGATTCTTCTTAATGATTCCACTTTAGTAAAAGAAGGTATGGAAGTTAAAACTACAGGAAAAATTCTTGAAATTGGTGTTGGCGAAGAACTTATTGGTAGAGTAGTTAATCCATTAGGTCAGGCATTGGATGGTTTAGGTGAAGTAAAAACACAAAAAACCAGACCGATTGAGAGAAAAGCTACAGGCGTTATTGAAAGACAATCAGTTAATGAACCTTTAGAAACCGGAATTAAAGTATTGGATGCTTTAGTGCCTATCGGAAGGGGACAAAGAGAGTTGATTATCGGTGACCGTCAAACTGGAAAGACTTCAATTGCAGTTGATACGATAATTAATCAAAAAGGCAAGGACGTTATTTGTATTTATGTTGCAATCGGACAAAAGCAATCTACAGTTCTTAACGTCTATGAAACACTTAAACAATTTGGAGCTATGGAATATTCCATAATTATTGCAGCTAATGCATCTGATCCTGCTCCATTATTATATCTAGCACCTTATTCAGGTGTTACAATCGCAGAAGAATTCATGTTTAAAGGAAAACATGTTTTAATAATTTATGATGATTTAACCAAGCACGCTATTGCGTATAGAGAGTTATCATTATTGCTTAGAAGACCACCGGGTCGTGAAGCATTCCCGGGAGATGTTTTCTATCTTCATTCGAGACTTCTTGAAAGAGCAGCTAAGTTGAGCGACGCTTTAGGAGCAGGATCTATTACTGCCCTACCAATTATCGAAACACAAGAAGGGGATATCTCAGCTTATATTCCTACCAACGTAATTTCAATTACCGACGGACAAATCTTCTTGCAATCGCAATTATTCTACTCTGGAATTAGACCGGCAATTAATGCTGGATTATCAGTTTCCCGTGTTGGGGGAGCTGCACAACATAAAGCGATAAAGAAAGTTTCTGGAACACTTAGATTAGACTTAGCAAGTTATCGCGAATTGGAAGCCTTCACGCAATTTGGTTCTGACTTGGATGACGCAACAAAATCAAAACTTGACCGAGGAGAAAGAACTGTTGAAATTTTAAAGCAAGGATTACATGAAACAATGCCTTTCGAATTGCAGGCTATCTCAATCTTCGCTTTATCAAACGGCTTTTTAGATCAAATAAAAATATCTGACGTTAAGCGATACGAAACTGAACTTCACCGTTTCTTCCAAACAGATAAGTTCGCATTACCAGTTTTAGAAGAAATTAGAAATACAAGAGATTTAAAAGATCGAGATCTTTTGAAAAAGGAAATCGATCGTTTTACTCAAGACTTTATTTAAAAAGGAGGTAGAGCATGGCTTCACTAAGAGAGATTAAAAAGAAGATTGAGTCAACGAAAAAAACTTCACAAATCACAAAAGCCATGAATATGGTTTCTGCCTCAAAACTTAGAAAGGTGGAGAGACAATTCAAGGCTTTCCAACCAATCAAGGCTAAAGTTAAGCAACTGCTGGAACATGTTTTATCAACAAATCCTGAATATACACATCCATTATTGGAAACGAGAGAGATTAAGAAAATCGGTTATATTCTAGTAACGAGCGACAGAGGTTTAGCGGGACCTTATAACAGTCAAGTACTCAAATATTTTGAAAATTTGATCAAAGATAAAGAATCAAATTTCGTCATTGGAACAATAGGCTATAAAGCTTTTAGTTATTGTAAAAGGAAGAATTATCCTTTATTAAACAATGAATCAATTAACTCCAGAGACGATATAAAGTTTATTGACTTTCAAGTAATGTCGAGAGCCTTTATTAGTTTATACTTAGAAAAACAAGTTGATAAAATCGTGATGATTTACACAGATTATATAAATACCCTAAGTCAGGTAGTTAGGGAAGAAGTGCTACTTCCAGTAACTGATTTAGTAAAGGACAAAAAGAAGATGGTTAGTGAATATATCTTTGAACCTTCAGTTGAAGATGTAATTGACCAACTGTTACCAATCTATTTGGAAAACACTTTGTACGGAATAATCCTTGACGCAAAAACAGCTGAACACGCTTCAAGAATGACTGCGATGAAAAACGCAACTGATAATGCAAAAGAAATAATCCGTAAACAAAATCTAATTTATAACCGCGCTCGTCAAGCGCAAATTACTATTGAACTCACCGATATTATTGGTGGAGCCAATGCGGTTAAATAGGAGGAAATATGCCTAACAAAGGAAAAATCATACAAGTAATGGGTCCGGTAGTTGACGTTGAGTTCAACGATGGAATGCCGCAAATTAATAATGCTTTAGAGGTAAAAGTATCTGCCTCTGAAAATCACGGAGTAGAAATCAATTTAACGCTTGAAGTTTCTCTATTTTTAGGTGGAGGAGTTTTAAGAACAATTGCGATGGATTCAACTGATGGTTTAGTAAGAGGTATGGAAGTTATCGATACTGGCAAACCGATTTCCGTGCCTGTTGGTAGCGTTACATTGGGAAGAGTATTCAATGTTTTAGGCCAACCAATTGACGGTAAGTCATTAGAAGGTAAATATGAAACTTCACCTATTCACCGTCCAGCTCCTAAGTTAGAAGACTTGAATGCTGAAGTAGAGATTCTTGAAACGGGAATTAAAGTTGTTGACTTATTAGCGCCATATATCAAAGGTGGAAAAATCGGTCTTTTTGGTGGAGCAGGAGTAGGGAAAACAGTTCTTATCCAAGAATTGATTAATAACGTTGCTCAAGAACATGGTGGGATAAGCGTCTTTGCTGGTGTTGGAGAAAGAACCAGAGAAGGTAATGATTTGTATCATGAAATGACTGAGTCGGGAGTTATTAAAAAAACTGCCATGGTCTTCGGTCAAATGAATGAACCACCTGGAGCGAGAATGAGAGTGGGACTTTCAGGCCTTACAATGGCTGAACATTTCCGTGACAAAGAAAAGCAAGACGTATTATTATTTATCGATAATATTTTCCGATTCACTCAAGCAGGTTCGGAAGTAAGTGCTCTTCTAGGTAGAATGCCTTCTGCGGTTGGATATCAACCAACTTTAGCTACTGATATGGGACTTTTGCAAGAAAGAATCACTTCAACAAAAGAAGGTTCAATCACTTCAATTCAAGCCGTATATGTTCCAGCGGATGACTATACCGACCCTGCGCCGGCAACAACATTTACCCATCTTGATGCGACAACCAATCTATCTAGAAAAATATCTGAAGAAGGTATTTATCCAGCTGTTGATCCATTAGCATCAACATCAAGAGCCTTGACTCCTGAGATTGTTGGAGAAGAACACTATTACGTTGCTCGTGAAGTGCAAAGAACTTTACAAAAATACAATGATTTATTGGATATTATTGCAATTTTGGGTATGGATGAACTTTCAGAAGATGATAAATTAGTTGTTCATCGTGCAAGAAGAATTAGATTATTCTTATCGCAAAACTTCCATGTTGCTGAGCAGTTTACCGGTCAAAAAGGATCTTTTGTTAAAGTAAATGATACAGTCAAAGGTTTTAAAGAGATTTTAGAAGGAAAATACGACCATTTGCCAGAGGATGCTTTCCGTTTGGTTGGTAGTATTGAAGAAGTAATTAAAAAAGCTGAAAAAATGAAGTAGGAGGTAGACTATGAAGATTTCAATCGTAACGCCTGATGGTGAATTATACAATGAAACCGTAAATGCAGTTATTGTTTCTGCATCCAATAATGGTGATTATGAAATCTTAGGAGACCATCTGCCGATTATTTCAACCATTGATACAGGATACATAAAATTAACACAAGGAAACTTAGCTTATTATGTTGTAGTAATTAATGGAGTTGTTGAAAACCATCACAATAAAATAACCTGTATTGCTCAAGATGCTTTTATCGGTGAATCAAAAGAAGAAGCTATGAGTAATCTCATAGAAATCAGAAAAAACAGAATTGAAGAAAACCGAGAAAGAAACATTGAATTAGCTAAGGCAGAAAAAGAATTGTTGAAACAGATAAAACAAACTGGCGCCGGTCACATTTAGGAGATTATAATGAAATCAAGAGGATTTGAAATTGTATCAAAATACCAAAGTGAAAACCTATCATTACCTGAAAGAAAAACAAAGGGTAGTGCCGGTTATGATATATCGTGTGCCATAGACATAACAATTAAAAAAAAGAGCTTTGAATTCGTCCCGACAGGGATGAAAGCATTCATGTTGGAAGACGAGGTCTTGGAAGTCTACCCGCGTAGTTCTTTGTCTTTTAAGAAACATCTGGTTAAACTTAATTCAGTAGGTATAATCGATTCTGATTACTATAATAATCCTGATAATGAAGGCGAAATCATGTTGATATTATATAACTATGGTGATGAGGATGTTTTTATAAAAAAAGGCGAAAGAATTGCTCAAGGTATTTTCATGAAATATTTGACAGTTGATTCCGATGATACAAAAGTTGAACGTTTAGGAGGGTTTGGTTCCACAGGGAATTAAGCCCTTTTTTCTTTTATTAAAAGATATTGAAATATCTACGAGTCAGGCAGTAAATAATACTTGATTTAAATGTAAAAATTTGATAAAATACAAGAGCCGTAAAAAATACACACACCTATGAGTTTAAGACTCGAGAGCTGCTAGAATTAGTGGTGGGTTCTAAGCGATGATTAGGTGGAGGCTAAAAAATCAAAAAGGAGGAAACAAAAATGGGAGTTATTTCAATGAAAGCCTTGCTTGAAGCAGGGGTGCATTTCGGACACCAAACTAGAAGATGGAATCCTAAGATGGCTAAATACATCTACACTTCTAGAAACGGTATTCACATTATCGATTTGCAAAAAACTAGCGACTTGATCGATGAAGCATACAAAGCTTTATTCGACATTGCATCAGAAGGTGGAAAGGTATTGTTTGTTGGAACTAAGAAACAAACACAAGATCCTATTCAAGAAGCAGCAGAACGTTCTGGACAATACTTTGTTAACCAAAGATGGCTAGGTGGAACACTAACTAACTTCAAAACAATCAAAAAATCTATCAAGAAACTTCAAGATCTTTACAAAATGCAAGAAGATGGAACATTTGATGTTTTACCTAAAAAAGAAGTTATCAATCTTAAGAAAGAAATGGCTCGTCTTGAAAAGTTCTTAGGTGGAATCAAAGATATGAAGAAAGTTCCAGAAGCTTTATTCATCATCGACCCAAGAAAAGAAAGAAACGCTATTCTTGAAGCAAGAAGATTAGAAATTCCTGTATTCGGTATTGTTGATACTAACTGTGATCCAGATGAAGTAGATTACGTAATTCCAGCTAATGACGATGCTTTACGTTCAGTAAGATTAATCGTTAACAAATTGGCTGATGCTGTAATCGAAGCTACTGGCGGAGAAAGCATGTTTGATGATGAAGCAGATGACGAAAATCAAGAAGATACTGATATCGAAGAAGTAGAAGATGAAGAAGTAGTTGTCGCTAAGAAACCTGCAGCTAAACCTCAAGAAAGCAAACCTGTTGTGGTAAAAGTTACTTCTCAACCTAAAAAAGAAGAAACTAAACCTGTAGTTCAAGAAGCAAAGCCAGAAGTTAAAGAAACTAAACCAGCACCAAAGGCTGAACCTAAGTATTCTCAAGAAGACTTAGAAGCTAAAACTGTTGCTGATTTAAGACAATTAGCTAAAGATTTAAACTTAAGCGGTTATTCAAGTTTAAGAAAAGCTGAATTAATCGAACTTATACAAACAGCACTTTAATAAACTCTGGGAGCAAGATAAAAAATGCTCCCTTTTTAAAGAGTTATAGTGTTGTAAAGAAAATTAAAGTATGATATATTAAATATGATAATTTGGGAGGAAAGATTATGGATATTAGTGCTAAATTAGTAAAAGATTTAAGAGATAAAACTGGCGCTGGACTAATGGATTGTAAAAAAGCATTAGTTGAGACCAATGGTGATATAGATTTAGCAGTGGATTGGTTAAGAGAAAAGGGAATTGCAAAAGCAGCTAAGAAAGCTTCAAGAATCGCAGCTGAAGGTTCTTGTGAAGTAAAAGTTTTAGATAATGCAGCTGTAATTTTCGAACTTAACTGTGAAACTGACTTCGTTGCAAAGAATGATAAGTTCCAAGTTTTAGTAAGCAAAATTGCTGATCATTTATTAAAAGTTCAACCAACTTCAAATGATGAAGCATTAGCTTCTGTTATCGATGGAAAACCACTTCAAGAATTATTGCTTGAACAAGTTTCAACAATTGGTGAAAACTTAACTTTTAGAAGATATGAATTAGTTAAGAAAACTGCAGAACAAACTTTCGGTGCTTATGTACATATGGGTGGAAAAATCGCATCATTAGCTGTTATCAATGGTGATAATGCTGAAGTTGCTAAAGATGTTGCAATGCATGTTGCGGCTTCTAATCCTAAATATGTTAGCCAAGAAGAAATTTCAGATGAGTTTATCGCTCATGAAAGAGAAGTTTTAACAAAAGAAGCTTTAAATGAAAATGCTGAGTCAGACAAACCAAAACCAGAAAATATCATTATTAAAATGGTTGAAGGTAGATTGAACAAGAATATGAAAGAAATATGCTTACTTAACCAACCGTTTGTTAAGAATCCAGATGAAACAGTTGAACAATATGTTAAATCTAAAGGCGTATCAGTCGCTTTATTTAAGCGTTTAGCTGTTGGTGAAGGCGTAGAGAAAAAAGAAGAAAATTTTGCTGACGAAGTAATGAAACAAGTCGGATAATTAAAAGGACATTTTTTTGTCCTTTTTTTAAAATATTAGGAGGGAAATTATGCCAAGAAGAAGAATCATGATTAAACTAAGTGGTGAAGCATTAGCCGGAGAAAGCGGCGTTGGTGTTGATCCGCTTACTGTAAAACATATTGCCAAGGAAATCAAAGAAGCTTACGATTCATGCAATTGTGAGATTGGCGTTATTGTTGGCGGTGGAAATATCTTTCGTGGTAAATTAGCTGAAGATATGGGTATCGAAAGATCTAGTGCAGACTATATGGGAATGATTGGAACAATCGTCAATGCCCTTGCTCTACAAAACTCTT
The DNA here is from genome assembly GCA_034007385.1 of Candidatus Izemoplasmatales bacterium. Lineage (GTDB taxonomy): Bacteria > Bacillota_I > Bacilli_A > Izemoplasmatales > Hujiaoplasmataceae > UBA2289. Next base: position 2,025 of record JAVEQW010000046.1, on the reverse strand, counting down.
TGGAAGCTATGGGTGTAGAAACGAGAGTAATGACTTCTATTAACATCCCTGAAGTGGCTGAACCATATATCAGAAGAAAAGCCTTATCGCATTTTGAAAAAGATCGAATTGTAATTTTCGGTGGCGGTACAGGAAATCCATATTTTTCTACAGATACCACTGCTGCACTTCGTGCCGCTGAATTAGGAGCATCAATTGTTTATATGGCAAAAAATGGTACTGATGGTGTTTATAACAAGGATCCTCGTAAATATGATGACTCAATTAAATTTACAAATCTTACACATCAAGAAGTTTTGGGAAAAAATTTAAATGTTATGGATTCAACTGCGGCAGCTTTGTGTTATGATAATAATATCGATATCTATGTTTTCGATATGAATGTACCTGGTAACATCAAGCGTGCTATTCTTGGCGAAGATATAGGAACAATGATTCAAAAAGGCAAGGGAGGAAAGTAAGATGCCAGAAACAATTCTTTTAGAAGCAGAAGAAAGGATGGAGCACACGTTACAAGCTTTACATCGTGATTTCTCAACCGTAAGAAGCGGAAGGGCAAATCCTAAAATGTTAGAAAGAGTTAACGTGAGTTACTATGGTGTTGAAACACCAATTAATCAAGTGGCTTCCATATCAGTTCCAGAAGGTAATCAAATCTATATCAAACCTTATGACAAGTCGCTTGTCTCAGAAATTGAAAGAGCAATTTTTGGGGCTAATTTAGGTGTAACACCTTCGAATGATGGTATAGGAGTAAGAATCGTCTTACCACCTATGACAGAAGAAAATCGTCGTAATTCAGTAAAAATTATTCATAAAATGGCTGAAGACAGTAAAGTAGCAATTAGAAACATTAGAAGAGATGCAATTGCTCATTTCAAGAAAATGGAGAAAGATTCAACTATAACTGAAGATGACTTAGTTTACTATCAAGACGAAACTCAAAAACTTACCGATAAGTTTGTTGAGAAGATTGATGAGTATTTTAAAGAAAAAGAAAAAGACATAATGCACATATAATATAAATGAGTTTGTAAAATGGTTCTTGATTGGAAATTTTACAAACTTTTTTATTTTCGGCTTTAAAATAGCTGAACAGATAAAAATCATAGAATAATCACATAAAATATAGTATAATCTATTGTTAGAAGAAGGGTTTGATATTATGCCGAAATTTAAAAATAAAGAAGAGTTAAAAATTCCTCAACATATAGCAATAATCCTTGACGGTAACGGCAGATGGGCAAAGAAGAGACATATGCCTAGAACCTACGGACATCAAAAAGGTGTCGAAAACATTAGAACAATTACGATTAAGGCGGCTGAACTAGGGATAAAAGCATTGAGCGTTTACGCTTTTTCGACTGAAAATTGGTCTAGGCCAAAAGATGAAGTTGATTTTTTAATGAAATTGCCTAAAGAGTTTGAAAAACGTTTCAAAGACGATTTTCAGAAGTATGACATTAAAGTAATGTTCTCAGGAAGAAAAACTCATTTAAGTAAAGAAAATTTAGAAATTTTAGAGCGAATTACCAATAACACTAAAGATCGACAGGGACTTGTTTTGAATATATGTTTTGACTATGGTTCAAGAACCGAAATTATTGAAGCAGTTCAAAAGATTGCTGAAGATGTATCTATTGGAAAAATCAAACCAACTGACATTAAAGAGTCTAATATTGAAGAATATCTTTATACTAAAGACTTACCACCACTAGATTTGTTGATTAGACCAAGTGGAGAAATCCGTTTGTCAAATTTCTTGTTATGGCAGGCGGCTTACGCAGAACTTTATTTTACCAAGACATATTGGCCAGCTTTTTCGGGAAAAGATTTACTTGAAGCAATAGCTGAGTTTAATAAAAGAGATCGAAGATTCGGGGGATTAAAGAAATAGATGAAACAACGAATCATAACTGGAGCTATTTTGGCTTTGGTATTAGGTTTATTTGTATACTTTGGTGAGGGGAAACTTGAGTTTCTGTTTTCAGGTTTATGTGTTTTATTAGCAGTAGCGGCAGCTTT
>JAVEQW010000045.1:0-10408 GCA_034007385.1 Candidatus Izemoplasmatales bacterium | reverse complement strand
TGGTATAATTTTCTTGGTATATTATTGTATTTGTCATACTTATATTATACCAAAAAACCGGTCCCTTCTGGGTCCGGTTTTGTGTTTTTATCGGCTGTTTTCTCTTTTTATTTCTTTACAGCCCCTTCTTTCTTCTTTTAAAAGTAAAAATACTCTTTAATTTTAACTTAAATTTTTTCAATCTTTCTTGTCGTTTCTGACGTTTTTCAAATTTACGCTTATCTTTCTTAGCTTTTAATTCCTCTTTAATTTGAGCTCTGATCAAAGCTTTCTTTTCCTTATCAGCTAAGTACTCAAACTTAAATAGCTGCTTTAACTGTTTCTTAACTGCCTTTGCCTTTGATTTGATTGTAAGCCCTGAAGAATCAGCTACATAAGCTTTTAATCTTCCAACTCTTCTAGAACCGCGATTGATATCAGAAATCAAAATCTTTAGTTCATTTGCATCGATTGTGATCTCCAAACAATCTCTTGATTGAATGACCACTTTATAATTCTCATTTAACTTGTTTTCTTTAAGATAAGCCTTATGATAATTAAGCGAGTGGTTCTTATAAATGAATCCAAAAGCAATAACTCTTGTATCATTAACATTATTGTTAAAAATAGTCAGAGCGAAACTTCTTTTATCTTCAGTAGGTTCTAAATTATAAGCACTGTTGATTCTGAACTTTTTATTTGAAAAGAACTTAGACATATAAAGGTTGTATCTTAATATTGTAATCATGAAAATAAACCCGATTACAAATCCACCGATTACGATAAACCCTAGGTTATCTGTTATAAATTCTGGCATTATTTCTTCACTCCTTTTTCACTTAAATGTTCAATCAATTGATTTATGTTTTTCATTGTATGAGAATTGTAATAATCAAAATCGAATTTAGCGCCATGTCTTACTAAATACTCCATTGTCTCAACATCTTCATCAACAACTTCGCTTAACAGGAAGTTCAATTCCTTTTCATGAAGATTAGAAACCACCAAATCAAGCACTTCCAAATCCTTATGCTTAACTGCTATTTGACCGACTCTTTCATAATCAATATCCTTCTTGACCTCTTCTAATCTTAAACAATACTCATAATAACTCTTCTTACCACCAGCAACACCTTTGTTGATGACATCAGTCAAACTTTCATAAATCCTTAAACCAATCATCTTTTTAAAAAGGTTTAAATGTTCGTTTTCCATTACTATCAAAATTACTTTTTGGAAATTATATGAAGAACGTTTACTATCAGGTAATTCCTCTCTGAAGAAGTTCTTCGTGAAGAGTTCAATACCTTTAGGAAATTGTTCGGTAAACATCACCTTTACAAAGTCTAAGAAATCCTCTTCCATAGCATAGTAATCCAAGTAAACATTGAGTACATGATTTAATTTATATTTTGCAATTGTATCAAGCCATAATTGCTTAGTAATTGCCTTGACTGGTCTTTTAAGATTAAAGAATAAAACCTTGTAATCCTGAATAATCTTCAGTTCCATCATCTCTTCAATCAAATACTTGTTCTGTTCTTTATTAATCATATCCCAAATCGTCTTGGCACTATTATAAAGACTGATATCAAAACAATTATTCAAATCACTATAAGCTTTAATATACCTAATTGTTCCAGGCAAATTATTTTTTAAACAATACTCAATTACTTTCAGATAAATATCCTTGGCTCTATGATAATGATCTCTTACAAATAAAACTTCCAACTCATGAAGATAAGAAAAAATATCCAATTCATCTTCGTCAATCAAATAGTCAACTAAAACTCTACCAAAAATATCAGGCTCTTCAATTACAGTTTCATTAGAATAATTTCTTTTAAAATCAGCTAAACCTCTTTTAGCGAAAGCTTGATAAGGTGAATCAAATTCTTCCGCATCACTTTTCTTGCAATTAAGAATATCTTCAATCTTCATATTAAGTAACTCGGCGATGACAGAAAGATTCTTTCTGCTAAAAGACGACTTGCCATTCAAATTCTGTGAAACTGCCGTTTTAGTGATATTAAGTTTCTGTGCTAAAGCATCTTGCGTTATTCTATTTTCTTTAAGTTGGTCTTTAATAAATTGACCGACTTTAACATTATCCACAACTTCTGGCATCATAACCTCCTAAAAATAAATCTATGTATTAACAAATAACAATATTACCCTTCTATCATACCGCTTTTTTGATATTTTTGCAATCAAACAACAAAAAAATATTTTAACTCGAACAATTATAAAAAAGCCCACAAATAACGCTTTTCCATCACTATAAAATATATAGATTTCATCACAAAAAAATCACGAAAGAAAATGCTAGACAAAATATTTTAATATGTTATAATATTCAAGGCAAAAAGGAGGGTTTTATGTTAGAATATATCGGCTATCTGGCTTCAGTGATTGTTTTAATCTCATTACTAATGAGTTCAGTTAAAAAGCTTAGATGGATAAACCTCTTTGGGTCTTTAACCTTTGTTATTTATGGCTTATTGATTAAAGCATATCCAATCGCTATCCTTAACATTGGCACTGTGGGAATAAATATCTATTATTTGATTAAAATGACAAACACCAAAACATATTTCAAAATCTTAGAAATAGATAAAAACTCTAAATACTTAGAACATTTTCTCCTCTTAAATAAAGATGATCTAAAAAACTACTTCGATATGAAAGAAATAGACGTTGATAATGCAGAGCTCAAATTCTATATCTTAAGAGACATCGTACCAGCTGGAGTATTTGTTGGATCTAAGCTAGACAATCACACTTTGGAGATTGTACTAGATTATGTATCTCCGGCTTACCGCGACTTCTCAATCGGCAAATATCTTTATTCCCAAGAAAAACAATTCTTTTTAGATAAAGGCTATGATACAATGATTACTTACACCAGTAATCCAGTTCATATGTCTTACTTAAAGAAAATGGGATTCACCAGATTCCAGGAACAAGACCAAGAAGATTCATTCTGTTACAAAATCACTCTTTAGACCAAAGATAAAATCGATCCTTTTAGATCGATTTTTTTATTGGTTTTATAACTTCTTCATCTTTATTCTTTGGACTATTAACCTTAACGCTAACTTCATAAAGATCCATTTCATCTTCACTATATGGCTTAAGTACTCTTTTTAAGATTTCGCTGTTCCTAATTTTAGGATCAAGCCAAATCTTCATTTTCTCTTCATCTAAAATCACCGGCATCCGGTCATGAATTGTAGCCATTAAGTTATTTGCTTTTGTGGTTAATATGGTTGCACTATATTGCTTATTGCCTTCTTTATCGGTAAAAACAGTCCATAAACCAGCAAAACCAAAAACTCTTTGTTTTTTTAATACAAAGCGATATGGAGTCTTAACCGATGAACCTCTTTCCCATTCAAAAAAACCATCGGAGAGAATGATACATCTTCTTTCTAAAAAACTCTTCTTAAAAGTTTTTAAACTCTCGACTGTTTCGCTTCTCGCGTTGATTAAAATATTAGCTTCCTCATACGCTTTAAAACCCCATTTAATCAAACCAATGCGATATTTCAACCCATCACTAACCAAAGAAACCAAATCTTCGCTTGGAGCGACATTGAACTTAGGAAGTTCTATCTCTTCCGGAATTACTTCAATATCAAAGTTCTCCTTTAGATACTTCTCCAAATCTTTCTTAGAAACGGCTATCGATAATCTTCCACACATAATCCACCTCAAAACACTAATAAGTGATACTTGTATTATATCGCAAGTATCACTTATTTTTATTTAAAATCTTCGATTTCTTTTATTCTCTTGCTCGATCTTGAGGAAGAATCAGATTTAATAATACCCCAACAAGCGCTGCTAAACTCATATCATATATTGAGAATGGTCCAAAACTAATAATCGCTTTTCCTAAACCGATAACAAGCATAGTTGCGACTACGATAACATTTCTCATTGAAGCTAAATTTACTCTGTTATCAATTAAAACCTTCATACCATTAGCTGCAATAAAACCGTAAAGGATTATACTCATTCCACCCATTACAGGAGCAGGTATCGAAGCAATCAAGGTTGTAAAGACATTGACAAAGCTTAACATAATCGCAATAACAGCCGCTCCACCGGTAACGTAGACTGACGCAACTTTAGTCATACCGACAACTGAAGTATTTTCTCCATAAGTCGTATTAGCAGGTCCACCTACAAGAGCCGCAAAAGCTGTAGCTAATCCGTCACCCATTAAAGTTTTGTCAAGACCTGGATCAGTTAAGAAATCTTGATCGCAAATCTTCGATAACACTGAATGGTCACCGATATGTTCAGCTGCTGTAACAAACGCAAGAGGAGCGATTGTTAGAACAGCGGTCAAATTAATCTTCATGAAAGTAATTTCAGTTCCTAATACATTAACACTGCTATCTCTAAATCCTAAAAACATGAATTCAGGAATTTTAAACCATGAACTTGGAGTTTCTAAAACAGCTTTGACACCAGTGAAATCAACTAGACCCAAAATAACCGCAAGAATATATCCACCTACTATACCGCATAAGAAAGGAATTACCTTTAAAAATCCTTTTGCTTTTATCGATACTAAAACCACGATTAGAAAAGCAAATAACGCCACTACCATTTGTTGCCATGTTCCGCCTTGAAGTCCGCTTGAACCGATTGCAACTGTACTTAAACCTAACCCGATAATCATAATCATTGGTCCGATAACAACTGGAGGTAAAATCCAATGTAACCAAGAAGTTCCAACTAACTTAATTAGCAAACTTATAATTACATAAACAATCCCCACTGCGAATAGCCCGGTCATGGCACTTGCATAATTTCCAACTCCGTTTTCAGCGAATCCACTAACAGTCGCAACTACTCCGATATATGCAAATGAACTACCCAAATACACAGGAACTTTAGCTTTTGTACATAGAATATAAATCAATGTACCAACCCCTGATGTAAACAAAGCAACACTGATAGGCAATCCTGTTAATATCGGCACTAAAATTGTCGCGCCAAACATTGCAAATACATGTTGGAAGCTTAATGCCACCCATTTCCCTTTTGAAGGTTTCTCCCTCACACCAATTAACATTTTTTCTGACATAATAAATCTTTCCTTTCTTATATTTTATTTTAAAAAAAAGATGGAATAAATTATCCATCTTTTAATAAATTAAACTAACAATACGAATTTTATAATGAAGTTGATGATGAATAGTACCGCCAAGATATACATCGCTGGCGAAACCTCTTTTCTTCTCTTTGTTACACCCATCATAACTGCATAAATGATAAATCCAAAAGCGATACCTTCAGCGATACTACCACTCATTAACATAATGATAATAGTAATGAAAGTAGTCGCTACAACGATATTATCTTTCCAATCAATATCTTTTAATGAAGTAACCATTAAAGCTCCAACAACGATTAAAGCCATTGAAGTAACTGGTGAATAAAATACGCCATCAATTTGAACAGCATTAACAAATGAGAATAAAGGATAGAACAATAAACTGACAATGAATAACAACCCAACAACTGTAGCTGCCAAACCAGTTCTAGCACCTTGCTCAATACCTGTAGTTGATTCAATATAACTTGTTACAGTTGAAGTACCAACAATCGCACCTGCGATTGTACCGATTGAATCCGCTAATAATGCTTTTTCACCATCAATTAACTCACCTTTTTCATCAAGTAATCCGGCATCATGACCAACTGCCACTAAAGTACCAGCTGTATCGAAGAAATCAACGAATAAGAAAGTAAAAATAACTGCATAAGCCATCGGTTTAGCTAAAAGTGATCCCATAGCACCAAATGCTTTACCAAATGTTTGGCCAACATTTGCGATACTGCCTAAGTTACTACCACCAATACTTGGCATATAAGCTGCTAAAGAAGGGAAGATAACTCCTAGTAAAACGCCTAACAAACCAGTAACAACGATTGAAATGATGATTGCGAAACGACTAATTTTTTTATTTAATGCATATAGAACAAAAACCAATACAACGCCAAATACTGCCAATAGAACGGTTGGATGTGCCAAGTTACCTAAAGTAACTAAAGTTTCTGGATGACCAACAACAATCCCTGAAGTTTTAAGTCCGATAAAGGCAATAAAGAAACCAATACCAGCACCAACTGCTAACTTTAGATTCTTTGGAATAGCATTTAAAACTATTCTTCTAAGACCAGTAATTGAGATAATTAAGAATAATACCCCAGAAATCAATACTGCCGCTAAAGCTTCTTCCCAAGTAAAGTTTAATTGTCTAACAACAACCCAAGTAAAGAAAGCATTAACACCCATTCCAGAAGCTAGACCCACAGGATAATTAGCGTATAACCCCATGATCAAACTAGCAATAGCCGCTGCAATCGCAGTTGCTGCAAACACAGCCGCAAAGTCCATTCCTGCAACTGCTAATAATCCACCATTAACCGGTAAAATATATACCATCGCTAGGAAAATTGTTAGTCCGCCTAAAATTTCTTTTGAAATAGTCGAACCACGTTCACTAATCTTGAAATACTTGTTTAAACCTGATGCAATTTTTTTCACTTCAAACCTCCCTAAGTTTTATTTTATTAACATTTGGCCATAAGAAAAGCCTTAGATTTTTTTCTCTAAGGCTAGGCAAACAAACTTAATAAAACTATAAAGTCCTATAATTTGAATGAATAGCCGTAGTCTCATCATTTAAGGTGACAAGGTAGAAACGTTCGAACCATATTATCGAATATATACGACCAAATATTAACTTAATTCAATTATAAACAAGAAGTTTAAATCATGCAACAAGAAATTTATTCTTTTTTATGAAAACGCTTTTATTCTAAAACTACCAAACGTTCTGATAGATTTTTCTTTGGCTTTTCACCTGGTACTTCAAGCACTCTACCAAATGGCATTTGTGCGTTTAATTTCCAATTTTCATTAATCCCAAAAGCCTTTTTCACTTCCTCTTCAACAAGCTCATTATAATGTTGTAAACTTGCTCCTAAGCCAGCTTGTTCCAAACCAACCCAAACATTGCTTTGTAACATTCCGTTTTGTTCAATTGCCCATCTAATAAAATTATCTTTATAAAGCGGGAACTTCTCTGTAAGCATCTTGGTTGTCTCGCTATCGTCAAAGAACATTACTGTTCCATAACCATTCTTAAAAGCGTTAATCTTTTCTTCTGACTTAGGAAAATCTTCTGGTTTTACAACTCTTTTAATAGCCGCTTTAACCATTTCCCAAAATTCATCATGTTTCTTATCAAACAAAACGACAACCCTTTGGCTCTCAGAGTTGAAAGCTGAAGGGGTGTACTTAACCGCTTCTTCAATCACTTCTAAAATTTCTTCTTTCTTAATTTCTACAAACTTGTCAATCGCATAGATTGATCTTCTATTTCTTAAACTTTCAAAAAATTCCATTTTTCTTTCTCCTCTTAATTTTTAACTACTCCTGTATTTACTAACTTAACACCGTTAGCTAGCGAATCACTGATTGGACAAGTTTTTTCTATAAACTTTGCAAATTCTTCTAACTCTTCTTGGCTATTTTCTGATGTAAAGTGCATCTTAAATCTGATTTCTTGGAATCCAGATCTTACATCAACTTTTCCCATAACGCCAGCCATATTCATATCCCCTTCAATTTCTAAAGAGAAATCACTAAACTCAATATTAAACTTCTTAGCATACATGCTAGCTACAATTGCTTGACAAGCACCCAATACGCTTAATAATGCACTCATTGGGTTGATACCTTGATTGGTTCCACCCATCTTTTCCGGTTCGTCAAACAAGATCTTAAAGCCATTAGCTTCAGTATCTACTTGCATACCGTCTTTTAATTTTTTAACTTTTGACGTAAATGTTGTTAACATATTTCTTCCTCCTTCACTGTTATCATTATAACATTATTTCGAATTCGAAACAAATTGTTTGCTCAAAAATATTTTTTTAAAAAATAAAGAGTGCAATTGCTTGCACTCTTAAACTTATTATAAAGCTTCGCTGATTGTTTTTCCTTGCATGTGTAATATCAAATAATCTGGTCCACCAGCTTTTGAATCTGTACCGCTCATATTGAATCCACCAAATGGTTGATAACCAACAATTGCTCCCGTACATTTTCTATTGAAATATAAGTTACCAACATGGAAATCTTCTCTTGCCATTTCCAAGTGTTCTCTTGAATTAGAAATAACTGCTCCTGTTAGACCATATTCAGTATTATTAACTACATCAAGACCTTCTTTAAAAGATTTTACCTTAGTAACAGCTAATACTGGTCCAAAGATTTCTTCTTGCATTAATCTTGCCATTGGATCTACATCAATAAATACTGTTGGTTGTATGAAATAACCTACTTCATCACTAGCCTTACCACCAGTTAATAATTTACCTTCTGTTTTACCAATCTCAATGTACTCATTAATCTTTCTAAATGCCAAAATATCATTGACAGGTCCCATATTATTTTTATAATCCTCAGGATTACCAAGACTGATTTTTTCTGTTTTTTCTTTAATCAATCTAACTACTTCATCATATACATTTTCATGAATAATCGCTCTAGAACAAGCTGAACATTTTTGGCCAGAAAAACCGAAAGCACTCTTGACAATTGAATCAGCCGCTAGTTCAACGTCGATATTATCATCAACTAGAATTGCATCTTTACCGCCCATTTCAGCGATAACCCGTTTAAGCCAAATTTGACCCTTAACAACCTTAGCGGCTTCTTCATAAATTTGTAACCCCACTTGTTTAGAACCTGTGAAAGAGATAAATCTTGTCTTAGGATGCTTAACAATAAAGTCACCGGTTTCACTACCTCTACCAGGAATAAAGTTAACTACTCCCTTTGGCATGCCCGCTTCTTCTAAAATTTCTAATAACTTAAATGCAATAACTTGAGTAGTTGAAGCCGGTTTTAATAATACGGTATTACCAGCAACAATCGCAGCTGAAGTCATACCGGTTAGAATTGCTAATGGGAAATTCCATGGTGTGATTACTGCACCAACTCCAAGCGGAATATAACGATATTCATTTCTTTCGATGTCTCTTCTGCTTAAAACTACATCATCAATTCTTTCTAAGTTTAACATCTGTCTTCCGTAATACTCCAAGAAGTCAATCGCTTCAGCTGTATCCGCATCAGCCTCAGCCCATGGTTTACCAGCTTCTAAAGTCATTAAAGCTGATAACTCATGTTTGCGTCTTTTCATAATGTTAGCTGCTTTGAAAAGCACGTCAGCTCTTACCTTAGGATTTGTCTTCTTCCATACTTCAAAAGCTTTTAAAGCACTATCCATCGCTAATTCTGCTTCTTTAATCCCAGCCTGTGCTATCTCTCCAATCACCTCTTTGTGATTTGCAGGGTTAAGCGATTTAATGAATCTATCAGTAAAGATTCTTTCGCCATTGATAATCAAAGGATATTTTTTACCTAAATAACCTCTAACTTTTGCCAATCCCTCCTTGTATAAAGTTTGATTCTTTTCACAAGAAAAATTGGTTAATTCTTCGGTTCTGTAATCATAAATTGCCATAAATAAACTCTCCTTTCTTATACCACTGAATGTTCAAAGACAGTGATGTCTTTATCTTTAAATCGATCAATATGCAACTCATGTGCATATTCATCTAATGTTTTACCTAAAATAATTTCTGTTAAAAGTTCACCGGTAATCGGTGCAAACATAAATCCATGTCCACTAAATCCGCACGCCATATAAAAGCCTTTTAACTCTTTAGTATCACTAATGATTGGTTGACGGTCCGGACTTAAATTATAAGATCCACCCCAAGTTCTGATAACTCTTAATTTAGCAACCTCAGGTAAGATATGAAATACAGTCTTAGCCATCTCATCCAAGAACTCCCATGAAGAACTTATGTCATGTGACTTTTCTGCATAAGGATTAGATCTACCCATCAAAAACGAACCGTGAGGTACTTGTTGGCAGTAAATATTTTTAGAAAAACTCATCACCATCGGACCTTGCAAAGGCTTAGCTCTTTCCGTTACTAAAATTTCATGGTTTTCTGAGAAAACAGGGATTTCCACTCCTGCCATCAAACCTATCTCCTTGGCATATCCTCCCGCAGCGTTTAAAACTTTATCAGTGATATACTCACCTTTTTCAGTAATTACTTTTTTTATTACTCCATCTTCAACAACAATATCTTTAACTTCTTCGTAGAAGTGAAAATTAACGCCTAATTTCTTAGCAGCTAAATAATAAGCTTCACTCATTAAAAACGGATTAACATGTCCATCGGTCTTACAATAAGTGGCACTAATAAAACTATCTTTATTTAAATGAGGAACAACTTTCAAAGCTTCTTCCACAGTCAATTTAACGGTTGGAACTCCCAAAGAATTTTGTAACTTTACATTCTTTTCAAACTGTAAATC
>JAVEQW010000044.1:0-10471 GCA_034007385.1 Candidatus Izemoplasmatales bacterium | reverse complement strand
ATTCTCCTATAAAACATTATATCAAATATTACTGAACAAATAAATAAAATCCCTATCTTTTAATAATTGTTAATCAATTGCATTTATTAGTGATAAAAGATATAATATTTGTGACAAATAAAATTTTAGAAAGGATTATTTTTATGAACAACCAAATAAATAACAAGGATGAGGTCTTTGTCTTCGCTCTCGGCGGTTTAGGAGAAGTCGGAAAGAACATGTACTGTGTTCAATACGATAGCGAGATTATCATCATCGATTCTGGCCTTTTATTTCCAGACGAACATTTGATGGGTATAGACTATGTGATTCCTGATTATTCATACTTGATTGATAACGAAGATAAAATCAAGGCTTTAATCATTAGTCACGGCCATGAAGATCACATAGGCGGTATACCATTTTTATTAAGACAAGTTACCATACCGGTAATATATGCATCAGGGTTAAGTCACGGCTTGATCCAAGCAAAACTAGAAGAGAAAGTTGACTTCCCGGTCAACTTACAAAAATACGTTGAAGAAGATATTCTAGATTTTGGTAACATTAAAGTTACTTTTTTTAGAACGAATCATTCAATTCCCGATTCATTCGGATTAAAAATAATGACCCCTGTTGGTAACATAATCCATACCGGTGATTTTAAGTTCGACTTTTCACCAACAGGCAACGACTCAAATTATCAAAAAATGGCAAGGATAGGTGAAGAAGGGGTTTTATGTCTTTTATCTGATTCAACCAATGCAGAATTAGAGGATTTCACTACTTCTGAAAAGGTCGTTTCTGAAAACATCAAAGAAATGTTTGAATCGATTGATGGAAGAATTATTATTTCCACATTTGCATCAAATATCCACCGCATCCAACAAATAGTTGAAGCTTCTGTCGCAACAGACAGAAAAATTGCCGTATTCGGTAGATCAATGTCAAAGAATATTGACGTCGGTTATAAATTAGGTTACATTAAAGCACCTAAAGGAACTTTCATCTTCACCAGAACCAAATCAGAAATCAGAGACAAGAACCTAACGATTCTTTGTACGGGGTCTCAAGGCGAGCCTTTAGCTGCGCTAACCAGAATCGCCGCTAACACCCACCGTCAGATTTCACTTATTCCTGGCGACACTGTAATTCTATCATCATCACCGATTCCTGGTAATCTAGAAAGTGTTAACCGTACCATCAATATGCTTTATAAACGTGGTGCAAATGTCATTACCCAATCACCTTTTGCTGATGTTCACGCCTCAGGTCACGGCGGTCAAAATGAGCTTAAATTGATGTTAAAACTTATGCGTCCTAAATACTTCATGCCAATCCATGGCGAGTACAGAATGTTAAAGCTTCACACTAAACTAGCTATTGATACAGGTGTAAAACCAGAGAATACTTTCATTATGGAAAATGGCGATGTATTGGCATTATCAAAGGAAAACGCTTATATAAAAACCAAGATTAAAACTTCCGATGTTTATGTCGATAGCGAAAGCATCGGTGAAGTAGGGTCCTTAGTTTTAAAGGATAGAAGAGAGTTATCTGAAGATGGATTACTATCCGTCATACTAACAATTTCTCAAGAAAATTATGAGGTGATGTGTACGCCAAACATCATTTCAAGAGGATTCATTTATCTAAAAGAGAATGACAAAATGACTAAGGATATGCAAGAAATAATCTTGGATGTTACTGATAAGTATTTGAACCCTAAGCATAAACTTAATATGTCGGGAATCAAAAACGACATTATTAAAGCCTTAAGAAAATATATATCTGAACAAACCAAAAGAGAACCAATGATTATGCCAGTAATTATGGTTTTATAAAGAAATGATGACGAAATTCGTCATCATTTTTTTATTCTAGATTAACAATTCTTCGGTTATTACAAACATCCTTAAAAGCATAAAATATTTCTTTTGTTACTAAAGCGTCCTCCAAGGCATCATGTTTCTGTTTAGATAAATCCTCATCTGAGTATAAATTATAAGCATTAAACAATCCCAAATCATTCTTTAAACCATAATATAGTTTATGTAGATTCAACAAATCAATAAATTGCATATGTCTAGTGAAATTACTCAACTTATGAATCTTATTCAATTTGTTCAATTCTAATTGATCATTCTTACCCCAGACGTAACAAATTGGATTATAACGTTTTTGGATTCTTAAGAGATTGCTGTGTAAAAATTCATAAGTTTCACCGCTATCTACGTTACTTTGCTCGATATGAAGAAATTTTTTTGTTCTAATTGATATTTCTGGCACTAGCTTAGGTTTGATGTAACTAGATAATTCTTCAATTTTATTGCCAGATTCATCAGTTAGGACATAACCTACTTGAATGATTTCTGAAATGAAGTTCTGATAATTATTGTAAGGCGGCATACTCATCTCGAAATCAATAAATAATCGATAACGATTTTGATTGATAATTGATTTTATACCCGATTTAATAATTGAAATATCATAATATATAGTAGGTTTATTCTTGTTAGGTGCCAGCAACTTATCTATCGCTACAATGTTTTGAACTATCAACCCACGATACAATCTTTCTTGTTGCTTGATATTCATAAATATATAAGTACCAGATTGGAAATACTGCATAAACTGTTTAAACATTGATTTGCTCATATAGTAAAATCTAATTCTTTTCTTTTGTCTAATGGCAATAATTCGTTTAGATTCGATTACGCCATGGATTATCCCAAAGATATATTCTTCCAAAATTGCTCACCTTCTTAGTTCTTAAGTAGTTTGTTTTAAAGCTAAATAAATATTATCAATCGCTTCTTCACTTATCTTTAGTTCTTTTAACTCTTCTCTTGAAGCGTTTTTTATGTTTTCAAGTGTCTTATATTTTTTTAGTAACTTGTTCTTTGTGACTTTGCCCACTTTAGGAATTGTATCTAAAATCGAACCATAGATTGATTTGTTTGAAACATTCCTTTGGAAACTGATCGCAAATCTATGAACCTCTTCTTGCATCTTATATAAAAGCGAGTATAGATTAGTGTGTTTATCTAAAACGATTTCCTTTTCTGATTTAGTGATGATTGAATCAGTCTTATGTCTGTCATTTTTCTTTAAACCAATAACAGGAAGATCAAAATTCAATTCTTCTAGCACTTGCTTAGCAGCTCTTAACTGAATCAATCCACCATCCACAATAATCAAATCCGGTTTAGGAAGATCCTCCATTAAAACCGCTTGGTATCTTCTATAGATGACTTCTTTCATCATTTGGTAATCGTCTGCTTGTGTAGTTGTTTTTATTTTGTATTTTCGATATTCGTTCTTATCAGGTAAGCCATTGGTAAAAACAACCATTGCACTTACTAAATTTTGACCGGAAGTATGTGAATTATCAAATATATCAATCCGTTTTATTGAATCTATATCCAAAATATTTTCAAGTTCAGTTAAAGCGCCAATTGTCTTTTTTTCTTTGTTCAAAAAAGCAGAAAGATTATTGTTAAGGTGTGAGGAAGCGTTCTCTAAAGCCATTTCCAGCAATCTAAGTTTTCTTCCTCTTTGTGGTGTTACAATAATATCTCCTAACACGTCGTTAAATAAATCATAGTTATAACCATGTGGCAACAACAGTTCTTTAGGTAATGGATTCTGTTCGTAAAATTGCGCTAAGTATGTTAATAACACTTCTTCAACTACACCGTAATAAGTAAAAATTTTTGATTTGGAAAATAACAATTTACCATTTCTCATGAATAAAATGTTGATAGAAACATAATTATCATAGGTGACGAAATTAACAATGTCCCGATCGAGATTATCATTAAACACCACTTGTTGCTGCTCTGTGGTTTTATTAATCGCAATGATTAATTCTTTATACTCTTGCGCTTTTTCAAACTCCAGTCTACTAGAGTGAAAGTTCATCTTCTCTTCATATTCGTCTATGAACTCTTTGGTATTGCCAGAGAGGAAGCTTCGAACTTTTTTTATCAGTTCTTTATAAGTGCCTTCAGTAACTTCAAATTCGCAAGGCCCAAGACATTGCTTAATATGATAATACAAACATACTTTCTTTGGAAATTTCGAACATTTTCTAAACGGAAAAATAGTATCTAGAAGTTTGACGGTTTCATTGGCATAGAATGCATTTGGATAAGGCCCAAATATATTTCCTTTTTTCCCAACCACATCTCTGGTGGTTCTGATAATTGGATGTCTTTCATTGGTTACTTCAATATATGGATACGTGCTATCATCCATTAATTTGATATTATATTTAGGCAGATTCTTTTTTATTTGAGCAAGTTCTAAAAGAAAAGCTTCTTTCTCTGTAGTAGTTATGATAAAGGTTAGGTCATCAATATCTTTTACAAGTCTCGTTGTTTTTTCATCATGAACACCAACAAAATAAGAACTCACTCTTCTTTTCAAGTTCTTAGCTTTTCCTACATATATAATTTTCCCTGTGACATCAAACATCTGGTAGGTCCCAGGTTTTTCTGGAAGTTGACTCAGTTTATTTTTAATTTTTTCGTTCATACTATACAAATTATATCAAAAAGATATATTACTTGCAATTGAAACAAAGACTGTAGTGATTTTTTCACTACAGTCTCTTATCAAATGCTTATTTAATTTTTCTAATTAGACTGTCAATCTTTTGTCCACGGTTATAAGATTCATCGTATTTGAAGATTAAAGTCGGTACTTTACGCATTTTCACTCTTTGAGCAATCTGATTCTTAATGAATCCGTTTGCTCTTTCTAATGCGTTATGAGTTTTCTCCAGTACTTTTTCATCACCATAGACAGTGTAGTAAACGTACATATAAGATAGTTCGTTAGTTATTTTAACACCTGTTATTGTGATAAATCCTAAATCTTCTTTTACTTCGTCTCTAATAATTTCCGCAACTACGCGTTGAACATTAGTTTCTAAATGACTAACTTTTGCCATTATTCCACCTCTTTCATCATGTAGACTTCAATTACATCTCCAATTTTTACATCATTATAGTTTTCTAGTGTTAAACCACAATCATAACCTTGTTTAACTTCTTTAACGTCATCCTTAAATCTTTTTAAAGAACCTAACTTGCCTTCAAAGATAATTTTTCCGTCGCGCACTAGTTTAATAATTGAGTTTTTCTTGACAACTCCATTAGTGACCATACATCCAGCAATGGTTCCGATTCTTGAAACATTGTATGTTTCTCTAACTTCTACTTCACCAATTACAGATTGTTCAAATACAGGGTCAAGTAAACCTTTCATAGCGGCTTCGATATCATCCAACGCTTCATAGATTACTCTATATGTTCTAATTTCTACGCCCTTTTCTTGAGCTAAATCTCTAACAGAACTAGGTGTACCGACACCAAAACCAATGATGATTGCTTCTGAAGCCTCAGCTAATAACACATCTGTATCTGTAATAGCGCCTACTCCGGTTCTTACTATATCTATCGATGCACCTTCTACTGCGATTTTATTGATAGAGCCTTTGAAGGCTTCAATAGAACCTTGAACATCGGCTTTGATAATTAATTTTAATTCTTTTAGTTTGCCTTCAGCACGATTGAAAAAGTCTTCTAAGGATACAGCTTGTTTATTAGAATGTTGTTTATCAAAATCTCTTTGCGCTCTTTCTGTAGCTATGTCTCTTACAGTTTTTTCATCCGCAAACACTTTAAATGGATCCCCTGCACTTGGCACGTCAGCTAAACCGATAATTTCAACAGCTTGTCCAGGTAAAGCTTCATTAATTTGTTTTCCAAGATCATTTGTCATTGCTCTTACTTTTCCATAAGTAGAACCGGCTACAAAATTATCTGAAACTCTTAAAGTACCATTGTCCACTAGAATAGTTGCTACAGGTCCTCTACCTTTGTCAAGTTTTGCTTCAATAACTGTACCAACTGCTTCTTTTTTGGGATTAGCCTTTAGTTCAAGCATCTCCGCAACAAGTTGAATCGTATCCAATAAGTTGTCGATTCCTGTTCCTTTTAAAGCAGATATTAAGCAATAAGGTGTGTCACCGCCCCAATCATCAGGAAGAAGATTAAGATCAGCCAGCTCTTGTTTTACACGATCAGGATTTGCTCCTGGTTTATCCATCTTATTAACAGCTACGATGATTGAACATTTAGAAGCTCTTGCATGATCAATCGCTTCTCTTGTTTGTGGCATAACACCGTCATCAGCTGCGACTACCAATACAACTATATCAGTTATTCTCGCTCCTCGTGCACGCATTTCTGTAAATGCCGCATGTCCTGGAGTATCGATAAATGTAATCTTCTGTCCATTCTTTTCTACTTGGTAAGCCCCGATATGCTGCGTAATTCCACCTGCTTCAGTATCTACTACTCTAGCGTTTCTAATGTTATCCAATAGCGTTGTTTTACCATGGTCAACATGACCCATGATAGTTACTACAGGAGGACGATTAACTAGGTCTTCAGGATTATCAGTATCTTCCATTTCATCAAAACGAGTAACATCAGTAATAACTTCGTCTTGAAAATCTAGATTATATTCCATCGCTAATAATTCTGCATTTTCACGACTGATTTCTTGATTTTGATTTGCCATGACACGAAGGAACATTAATTTTTTAATAATCTCTGTTACTGGTTTATCCATTTCTTCAGCTAGTTGTAAAACTGTCATTCCAGGTTTAAAGGTAACAGTGGTTTTTTCTGGTTTCGCTGCTTTTTTCTTCTTATTGATTAGATTGTTTTCTTTTTCAATATAGTCTTCTTTATTCTTATTGAATTTCTTTTTGGCTATATATTTTGACATATGACCACCTCTTCTTTTCTTAATGTTTACATCTTCATTTTCTCCGCAAAACCTTTATCTATTACAGCTACTACTTTACGATTGTTTTTTCCAATCGCTTTGCTCAACTCATCGGTTGATAGTTCATCAAATAAAGGAATTTCATAAAATGAAGCTTTGTCTCTTACTCTTTTTTGCGTATTAACGCCAGCGTCGCTAGCTAAAAAAACTAGTTTAGCCTCTTTTGATTTTATTTTTTCTAAGGAAAACAATTCCCCAGAAACTAATTTTCTAGCTCTTTGGCATAAACCTAACAGGTTTAACACTTGTTCTTTATTCATCTTTTAAAGCCTTTAATAAATCTTCATAGATACTTTCTGGAATCTCGATTTCCAAATGTCTTTTAAAAACATTTGTTTTCTTAGCCTTCTCGATAACTTCAGCGTTTTTTGATACATAAACGCCTCTTCCGTTTGCTTTACCAGTTTTATCATAGATAACCATTCCCTCTGGAGTTCTGACTATTCTCAAAAGCTGTTTTTTCTCAAATCTTTCTCCAGTAACTACGCATTTACGCATCGGGATTTTTCTTGGTTTCATTTATCTCACCTTCTTTAGAATTTAATACCTTGTTCCAAAGCATCTGTTTCTGGTTTAATATCGATTTTCCAGCCACATGATTGTACTGCAAGTCTAGCGTTTTGACCTTTTTTACCAATCGCTAAAGACAATTGATCATCCGGAACAATTGCTAATGCTGATTTGTCTTTTACATCAATAATAACGGCAATAGTCTTGGCTGGTTGAATTGAATTTGCGATTAACTCTTTTGGATCATCACTATATTTGTAAATATCCATCTTCTCACCATTCAAACTATCGATAACGCTCTTGATTCTAATGCCATTACGACCTAAACAAGCTCCTACAGGATCAACATCAGGATTATTAGAAGCAACACACACTTTACATCTATCTCCTGGATCTCTTGCCAATCCGATAATTTCGATAACTCCATCCTTGAGTTCTGGAATTGCATTTTCCATCAAACGTTTCACCAAGTTACGGTCAGTTCTTGAAACATATACTTTAGGTCCCTTAGTTGTTTCTTCAACCTTGGTTATATAGACACTAATTCTATTTCCAACAAATAAATCACTTGGAAGCAAGTCTCTTGAAGGAATTGAAGTTTCTGTATCTTTACCTAAATAAAGAGTCACGAACTCATCACTGATTTGAACAATCTCAGCACTAATCATCTCACCAACTTTATCAGTGAAGTATTCCATGTTTCTTTCTCTCTCAAGTTGCTTCAATCCTTGCGTCAACATTTGTTTAGCTGTCGAAGCTGCTAATCTACCAAAGTTCTTTGGTGTGATTTTTTCTTCAATGATATCACCGATTTTAGCAGTTTTCTTTAATTCTCTCGCATCCGCAAGTGTAATTTGTGTGCCTGGTTCAGCTTCTGGATCTATTTCAGAAACCACCAATGATTTAGCTACTAAATTAATTTCAGCTTTTTCTTCATTGAATACTACTTCAGCATTTTGCTTGCCATTATAAGCTTTTTTATAAGCGTTAAGCAAACCTCTTCCAAATACTTCTAAAATCTTCTCTTTAGGAATATCTCTGTCTTCTGCTAGAGCTTCTAAAGCTTTAAAAAATTCTTTACTTGTCATTTTTCTCTCCTAAAACTTGATTGCTAATCTAATGAGATTAACATCAATATAATTAACTACTATTTTTTTATTCTTATTATTTAATAGAGTCAAGTATTCGCCATCAAAAGCAACTAACTTACCCTCTAATTTTTGTTCATAAGTTTCAAGATATATATGTTTATTCACAGAAACTTTAATCTGTTCTTTGCTTCTTAGTTCTTTTTCGGCTCCTGGAGAACTTACTTCAAGCATATATTCATGGTCAATCGGATCAAGTTCATCTATGTAAGGATCCAAAAGATGGGTCGCTTCAACAACATCATCCATCGTAATTCCTTTTACCGAATCGATATACACCCTCAAGATAGGATCTTTTTTATTTGGAATATACTCTACATCATATAACTCGTAAGGAGTTTTTTCTAAAAAATCAGTTAACTTCTTTTTCAGTAAATCTAAGTTCATACTTTACCCCTTTCTTTCATTAAAAAGAGAGGGAACGACCCTCTCAGTTAATTCTTATGCAAAAATATTATAACATAATAGTCTAGTCAATACAAGAAAAAAATCTAGATTAGGATCGAATTCATCTTCATTGTTTTAATCGTTATGACTTTGTTTTTACATTAATGACAATATCTTGATATTCAGGATGTTTTTTAAACCAACTGATAGCGTAAGGGCATTTAGCTACTATCTTAAGATTTTTACCTTTAATAAAATTATATGCTTCAAGCATCATATCTGATGCTATTCCTTGACCTCTTAAGCTTTCATCTACATAGACGTGATTAACGTCAACTCTTTTTTCATCTCTAGCAGGGAAGGTTACTTCTGCCAATAATAACCCATCTTCTCTTTTGGAATAAATACGGTTATCTTCATAGACTAATTTTAAATTCATTTCATTTCACTCCTTTATTAATTTCATACATGATAATACTGCCTGCTACACCAACATTTAATGATTCCATATTTTGGATTTTGATTTTGATTTTCTGATTAACTAATTTCAAGATCGGCTCAGAAACGCCAGTTCCCTCATTGCCTAAAATGATACCAATTTTCTGTGAATTAAACAATTCATCCTCCAAATAGACATCAGTCTTTAAATCAGTTGCATAGAATTTATAGTCTGGATTATTCCTTATAAATTCCTCAATCTCTGTACTGATTAAATTCAGTTTAAAGATTGCTCCTTGTGAACTTCTAACAACTTTATCATTAAAAAAATCTGCCGATTTACAAGCGATGATCGTATTGAATCCAAACGATAAAGCAGACCTCATCAAAGTTCCGATATTTCCCGGATCTTGGACATTATCCAAAATCAAAACCCGATTGCTTAATTCGTTTTTATTAGGAAATTCGCAGACACCGATTATCCCTTGAGGGCTGGGTAGGGAAGATAGCTTTTGTAAAACCTTATCATTAACTATATAGCTTTCAATATCTTCATAAATACAAGACTCCAAACAAAATACGGTTTTAAGCAAACCCGCATTATATGCTTCTTCAACTAGGTGATAACCCTCAATCAAAAATTGATTATTTTCTTGTCTGTATTTTTTTTGTTTTAGTTTCGATAGCTCTTTTATTAGATTATTTTGTGTCGATGTTACTATGTTTGACATATTATCATTCTCCCATAATTATTCTACTATAAGTCTATTAATAATGCACCCGTTATGCGTAAAAAAACCGCTTCTTTTTTTTATAGAAGCGGTTTGTTAAGTATGTAAAAATAATTATTCAACTGGCTCAGTTGTTACATCACCTTCAACAGTAGAGTCAACTGGTTCTTCAGTGTAATTATATATGTGGTAATACATTTCATTGAATACTACACTATCGACAAAATTGAAGTCATCATCCATATTGAAAACTTGGATTTGTGAGTATGATAATGTATAGATGTAATTCTCAATCATTACAGCTTTTTCAATTGTATCAAAGTAATTATTGACTTCATTAGTGTGTTTTAATTCAGCTACCAATTCCAAATCACCTGAATGATGTACTTTAAACACATACATTAATTGAGAATA
>JAVEQW010000043.1:0-10587 GCA_034007385.1 Candidatus Izemoplasmatales bacterium | reverse complement strand
CACCTAATATTGATAATATAGGCCCAATATCAGGACATTGACTAACGTCTATCTTAGTTCCAATAGTTTGTGATTTAACAAATCTAAGAGAATCTCTTTCTTTAAACACTTTTCCACCCATTTTTTTTATTATATCAATTATAGCACTATCAGGTTGTAATGTGTTTTTACTTGCATTACTAATTTTTACATCTCCATTAATTATTCCTGCGACTGCAAAAAAAGCTAGTTGTGAATAGTCAACTTCAACGCTGTAATTTGTTGGTTTATATATTTGATTTCCTTTTATAAAGTAAACATTATCTTTTTTATTTATATTAATGTTAAAATTTTTTAGCACATCTATAGTTAGATCTACATACTTTTTAGATTCTAAATCACCGATGATTTCTATTTTTGAATCCCCATCTTTTAGAGGTAGAGAAAACAATAGACCGCTAATAAACTGAGAACTGACATTCCCAGGGATCTTATAATTACCAGGCTTAATTTCACCTTTAATATAGATGCTATCTTCTTCCTTCTCAAATAAAATATTTTCTCTACTAAAGATATCTTCATAGATTGACAATGGTCTCTTTAACAACGAGTGCTTTCCTGATAATGTAATGCCTTTAGTATTGCAAAGGATTGGAATTAAAAATCGAAGAGTAGATCCGGATTCTTTACAGTCGATATTTTCATCACCAAAAAACGGAAGACTTCCATTTCCAGTAATGCTTAAAGCGTTATCCATTTTTTCAATTTTCACACCAAGTCTTTTAAAAGCATTTATTGTTGCTTTAATATCTTCTGAAAAATTCACATTTTTTATTACAGATTTTCCATCAGCTAAAGAGGCGCAAATAATTGCACGATGTAAAATTGATTTAGATGGCGGGGTTTTAACATTACCTTTTGCAAACCCAGGATAGACTTTTACTTTCATTCTTAACCTATTTTTCTTAATATTTTTTCTTTAATCTATTGGCATTTTCTAATAGATTTTTTAATCTTACGACATCATTATTTTCTATCTCGCTTTTAAGCAAGTTTAACTGTTCTATAAATAAATCGAGTCTTTTTAGAATATATTCCGAGTTATTCATAAAAATATCGGTCCATAGAACACTATTGTTTTTAGCTATTCTAGTTAAATCTTTATATGAGTCTCCAGTAAAATCAAGTACATTTATATCCTCATCATAAGAATTTACCAAAGCCATTGAGATTAAATGCGTCAAGTGAGATGTATAAGCCAATAAATCATCGTGAGTTTCCATTGAAACAACAGATATTTTTCCAAACTTCATATCTTTTGCCAATTTGATCGTTAAATCGACATTTGTCTTTTTATTAAGAGGATAATCAATAACAATATAATTGCTGTTTTCAAAAATTGAACTATCAGAATTATATACCCCACTGGTTTCTTTTCCGGCAATAGGGTGACTAAAGATTAAATCAAAATCATTTAATTTAAGTTTTTCGCTTTCTTTAATTAAAGCTGTTTTTATTCCGGATACTTCAATAAAAACAGTTCCTGGTTTTATAAAAGATTTGTTTTCTTTAAAAAATTCAATGATATCATGTGGATATAAACAAAGATAAACTAAGTTGTTATTTTCTAAAAAATCATTCAAGTCATTATAAACTTTAGTAATGTAATTATTTTCATAAGCATATTTCAAAGCGTTAATATCTTTATCATATGCGTTGACAATGTGATTCGCTTTCTTTAAGGATTGAGCGATAGATCCACCGATAAGCCCTAAGCCAATTATACCTATTTTCATAACAATGCTCCTTTAGTATGAGATAATTTTATCATAATTGGCCTTAAAAATATTATATTAAAAAAAATCAGTTCAAAAAAAGGCTTACATTTACTTATAATCCATAAAAAACCTAATAATTTTGTGTTATAATTAGATTAAATGAAGAGGTGAAATGCGATGTATAAGGAAGTTAGCGTTTTTGAACATGCTGATAAAGTATTAGAAAAAATGTCTCCAGGCATATTTTTAAATACAAAAAATGGTGACGTCATCAATACAATGATTATCGGATGGGGCGGAATAAATGTTATCTGGGGAAGACCGATATTTATAGTGCTCGTTAGAGATTCACGAGCAACTTATGATTTAATTGAAACTAGCAACGAGTTTACAGTAAGTATTCCGTTGACCGATAAATTCAATAAAGAAATCGGAGTTTGCGGAACTAAATCTTTACGAGATATGGATAAATTCAAAGAATGCAATTTCACTCCGATTCAAGGCCGAATAATTGAAACACCTATAATAGCCGAGATAGGCTTACATTACGAGTGTAAAGTGATTTACAAACAAACATTAGATCAATCGGTGGTACCACCAATTGTCAAGTCAAGATATTATAACAAGACTGCAAATCATACCGTATATTATGGTGAAATTGTTGATCAATACATTTATGAGAAGGAGTAACTCATGAGTAAATTATTAGATGGTTCAGCTTTAGCAAAAAAAATAAGATCTAATTTAAAACTTCAAACTGAAGAATACATAGAAAAATATAATATAGTACCTCATTTAGCTGTAATTTTAGTTGGGGCTGATCCCGCTAGTGAAACATATGTTAGATTTAAAGAAAAAGCATGTAATCAAGTGGGAATTAAATCGACTATAATAAATCTACCAGAAACGATTTTGGAAGAAGATTTAATTAAGGAAATTCATAAGTTGAATAATGATGATTTGGTTCATGGAATTTTACTGCAATTACCAATTCCTAAACATTTAGACTCTGAGAAAATAATCAACTTAATCAATCCTAAAAAAGATGTGGATGGATTTGCAAATGAGAATGTGGCTAAATTAAGCAAAAATCAAGATGCATTAGTTCCTTGCACGCCTTTAGGGATTATTAGATTACTAGAGGAATATGAAATCAAAGTTCAAGGAGAACATTGTGTAATTTTAGGTAGAAGCCAGATTGTTGGAAAACCAATGGCGCAGCTTATGCTTCAAAAGAATTCTACAGTTACGATTTGTCATTCAAAGACTAAGAATTTGAAAGAAATAGCGAAACAAGCAGATATTCTAATAGCTGCAATAGGCAATGCTCATATGGTAGACGACACATATGTAAAAGAAGGCGCAGTAGTCATTGATGTCGGTGTATCAAGAATTGATGGGAAAATATACGGTGACGTAGATTTTGATAAAGTTATTGATAAGGTTAGTTATATAACTCCTATGCCAGGAGGTACAGGCCCTATGACAATTGCTTGTCTTTTGGAAAACACATTGAAATGTTATATTAATTTGGTAAAGTAAAATGATTGAAAGATATGCTAGACCAAAAATGAAGAAGATTTGGTCAGAAAAGAATAAGTTTGATACATTTTTAAAAATAGAAGTTTTAAATGCGGAAGCATTAGAAAAAATTGGTATTGTTGATTCTAAAGATTTAGAGTTAATCAAAAGTAAAGCAAATTATAATCTTACACGAGTTAAAGAAATTGAGTTGGAAACAAAACACGATGTCATTGCTTTTACAAGAAGCGTTTCCGAATCTCTAGGGCCTGAAAAACGGTTCATTCATTATGGATTAACATCGACAGATGTGGTTGATACAGCTAACGGTTATATCTTAAAACAAGCTAATGATATTATAAAAAAAGATGTCTTATCTTTCTTGAAAGTATTAAAAAAACAAGCTTACGAATATAAAGATACCTATTGTATTGGAAGAACTCATGGTATTCACGCCGATATAACTGTATTTGGTTTAAAATTCGCTTTATGGTATGATGAGTTGCTAAGAAATTATCAAAGATATTTAAAGGCTTGTGAGGAAATAGAAGTTGGCAAGATAAGTGGAGCTGTAGGTAATTACGCATTCACAGAAATTAGTGTTGAAAAATATATTTGTGATAAATTGGGTTTAAAAACAGTTAATATATCGACCCAAACACTACAAAGAGACAGACACGCCTTCTATATGAGTACTTTGGTTTTATTGGCATCTACTTTAGAAAAGATTGCTTTAGAAATCAGAAATCTTCAAAGAACCGAAGTTAATGAAGTTAGAGAACCTTTCTCTAAAAATCAAAAAGGTTCTTCCGCTATGCCTCACAAGAAAAATCCGATAGTTAGTGAAAATATTACAGGAATAACAAGGGTTTTAAGAGGTTATATGTTATCAGCTTATGAAAACATACCTCTATGGCACGAAAGAGATATAAGCCACTCTTCCGTGGAAAGAATTATTTTACCGGACGCAACTACTTTAGTTGACTATATGTTTAACCGTTATTTAAATGTAGTTGAAAATCTTGTTGTATATAAAGAAAACATGATTAAAAACATCTATATAACAAACGGGATTATTTTTTCACAGCGTGTTTTGACAAAATTGATTGATCATGGTTTTTCCAGAGAAAAAGCTTATGATTTAATTCAAACATTAGCCAATGATGCTTATGAAAAAGGCATAGAATTTAAAAATTTAGTAATTAATAATAAAATGATTAATGAAACATTAGATAAAAAAACAATAGAAAGCCTATTTGATTTAAATTTTTATAGCAAGAACGTTGATTATATTTATAATCAAGTTTTCAAAAAAGAAAGATAAAAGTTAGGGGGTAAGTATTTATGAGAGAACGAAAACTTTATCGAGATACGGAAAACAAGAAAATCTTCGGCGTTTGTTCGGGATTAGCTGATTATCTAGATCTTGATGTAACATTAGTAAGAGTCCTATGGTTGGCCGCTGTATTATTAGCTGGTTCAGGGGTATTATTATACTTGATTTTTGCGATAGTGGTAGAACCTAAAAGCGTTGTGATGGCTAAGGAAAAACAAGAAGAGTTGAAAAAAGATGACAGCGATGATCCTTTTGCCAAATATGATAAAAGATAATATCTAATAAAAATCAAAAAAAGACTGGAAGTTTTTAACACTTTCAGTCTTTTTTACATTTATTTTACATAAGTTTACTTTTTTATGGTGATAGAAATTTACAAGGAACAATAAAATATAATCGATATTTCACAAAAAAGGAGAAAATCATGAAAAAAATCATTTTATTATTATTAGTATTATTATCGGGATCATTAGTAGCTTGTAGTTCTAGTGACGATTGGGATTCATCAAATAATATTACTCTTTATACAAGAGACACATCAAGTGGAACTAGGGCTGGCTTTATGGAAGGAATAGGATTTTCTGAAGCAGCCGAAGATAACAGTTTACTTGCGGAAGGGTATGTTATTAAAGATAATACAGGTATTCTTACTTCAATGAAAACAGATGAGTATGGTATTGGATATGATTTCTTTGGCGAAACCAGAACTTTAGACGTTCATATTAAAGAACTCAGAAAAAAATTAAAAAATGCCGGTAT
Organism: Candidatus Izemoplasmatales bacterium; assembly: GCA_034007385.1. GTDB lineage: Bacteria > Bacillota_I > Bacilli_A > Izemoplasmatales > Hujiaoplasmataceae > UBA2289. Next base: position 5,214 of record JAVEQW010000043.1, on the reverse strand, counting down.
TACAGAACCGACAATTGAAACCATACGTGGAGTAGGATACAAGTTTGTTTTATGAAAAGAAAAATTAGTTTACAGTTCTTTTTATTGATTTTAATATCATTAGTAATTTTTACTATTGGCGCATCACTGATAGTAAAAGATACAATCAATAAGATTACAGAGCTGAATTTAGAAAAATATCTAACAATTGTAAATACCGATACCGATAGTTTAACAGAAAACGAGATCATTGAAAAATACAGTGAACTTGATAGCTATCTCAGAATAACATTTATCGATTCTGACGGGGTAGTTTTGGCAGATAGCTCTTCAGATAATTTGGATAATCATCTAAATAGACCTGAAATCCAAAACATCGGTGAAACCTATATTAGACATTCTGACACTTTAAAAATAGACATGATGTATTTGGCTGAAGAATTGCCTGATGGATCTTGCCTTCGTGTTGCGATACCAATAACTTCTGTTTTAGGGTTTGTCAATGATTTTATTGCTCTAGCTTTTTTCATTGGAGCTATTATAATTATATTATCAATCCTGTCTAGTTCTTACTTAATCAAACAAAGTCTTAAACCATTAGAAGATATTAGACATATCTTAAATAACGTTAACTCAGGCGAGTATCAAGAAGTATTGCCAATTGTTAAGTATGATGAAATTAATCGGCTTTTATCAGAAATCAATGAGATTAATAAAACTATTTCATCGACCATACTTTCTTTAAAAACCGAGAAACAAAAACTGGATTTCTTATTAAATCATATGAATCAAGGGATTTGCGTTTTGGATGAAAACGCAAAAATAGTTCTAATCAATTCATATCTTAAGAAGCTATATAATTTTAATATTGATTATAATATTAATAAAGATTTTCGTTATTTAATTCGTGACGATGAGTTACAGAAGGTATTGTCAATAATTTTGTGTAAATAAGATTCTATAGATATTTGAGAATCTTAATGTACTAAAGCTTTGTTTTATGGTTTTGGTTTTAAAGGGGTTTTATCTTTTAAGATTGTATTTAGATTCTAGCATTTGATTTAGAGAAGATAATACTAAGCCAAAGCCTTTATGGGTTCTTGAACTAAATTTTAAGTTGTATTCATCAAATAAACTTATCAAGTGAAGAATATATGGGTACAGAAGTGCTTATATTCATTCCAAAAACAGAAATCAAAGTTTTATGAGGTAAAAATAATGAAAGTAGCTTTTGTATGTACCCATAACAGCTGTAGAAGTATAATGGCAGAAGGATTTTTAAATCATTATAATGATGGTGAGTTTGAAGTTTATTCTGCAGGAACCGAAAAATATCCGCACCCAAAACCGATGGCTATAGAAGTGATGCAAGACTTGGGTATCGATATGACTTATTCTCGTAGTAAGCTTCTGGACGAAATTCCTAATAAACTGGATATTTTAATCACTATGGGTTGTGGTGTTGAATGTCCTTTTATCCCTTGTAAAATTCGTGAAGACTGGGGTTTAGACGATCCAAGCGGTGGGCCTAAAAGTGATTTTGAAAAGACCAGAGATTTGATTAAAGAGAAGGTTTTGGATTTGATCGGAAGAGTCAAATAATAAAAATATAATAAAAAAAGCGAAATAAAATTTATTAAAAGCGAGTAAGATTAATGCCAAATCTTACTTTTTTTATTGCCTTTTTTAAACATATAAAATTTAAATTTTTTATAGAGATATTCTCTTAAAAACCATAGTTTTTTATTATGGGAAAATGTATAATAATATTGTAAGGAGGGATATCTGATGGAAGAATATAGATTACATAAAAACATACTTTGTATTGACTTGAAAAGTTTCTACGCATCGGTAGAATGCGCTATTTCTGGCCTAGATCCCTTCAAAACGCCTATGGTTGTGGCTGATAAGTCGAGAGGTGGAGGATCTATAGTTTTAGCTGTAACTCCATATATGAAAAGTCTTGGAGTTCCTAACCGATGTAGAATCTATGAACTGCCTAAAAATATCGATATCATCTACCGTAAACCAAGAATGGAAAGGTATTTGGAATACTCCACAAAAATCATTGAAATTTATTTACAGTTTGTTTCCGAAGAAGACTTGTATGTTTATTCTGTAGATGAAGTGTTTTTAGATGTTACGGAATATTTGCAATATTATAAAAAGACTGACTATGAATTAGCCAAAACCATTATGACGGCAATTTATGACCAAACCAAAATCTACTCCACATGTGGAGTTGGGCCAAACATGCTAATAGCTAAGTTGGCTTTAGATATCGAAAGCAAGCATTCTCCGGATTTTATCGCCAAGTGGAGTTATGATGATTTGCCAACTAAACTATGGCCGATAAAACCTTTATCTAAAATGTGGGGCATTGGAAGAAATACAGAAAGAAATCTCAATGCTTTAGGAATTCAAACAATTGGTGATATCGCTAATTATGACGTAAAAAAATTGAAGAAGAAATTTGGAGTTATTGGCGAAGAATTATATTATCATACTCATGGGATTGACATGAGCTTAATCCAAGAAAAATTAAGGTTGAAGCCAGCAAGTAAAAGTTATGGAATCGGACAAACTTTATTTGAAGATTATTATAAACCGGAAATATATCAAATTATTAGAGAAATGGTCGACGACGTTTGTCGCAGGTTAAGAGTCAGCAAGAAAAAAGCTTCGACAATCCATTTTGCCTTAGGCTACAGCAAGGATGTTGGCGGTGGTTTTGCAAGGCAAATGCAGCTTACTCAACCTTCAAGCAATGAATCGCATGTTTTTCAACTATGCTTAAAAATAATGAATAAATTCTATAATGATTCGCCAATTAGAGTTGTTAGAGTCGCAGCTACCGGTTTGATTGACGATCGTGATTATCAAGTGAATTTATTTGAGGATATTGAAACGGTAATGAAAGAAAAACAAGTTTTCCACGCTGTAGATGAAATAAAAGAAAGGTTTGGTAAAAACAGTATTAATCGCGCTTCGAGCGAGTTAAAATCCTCGACGATCAAATCACGGAACGAAATGATAGGTGGTCACAATGCCTAGTGCTTATATCGATAGAGGCATCATCAAGTGGGCTGCATTTGACGCCTTGAGCGGCTATCACTCAATGCTTAAAGAAATGCAACACCGATTAGGAAAAAAAGCTAAACCAATCCTAAGTGATGACGATTATGAACTCTTGAATTTAAACCTGCAAGAAGCAATGAATAATCACAAAGAAGTAGAACTGCAATACTATAGCGATGGATATGTTAAAACCACATATGGCCAAATAAAAAAAGTAGATTTTGTGAATAAAGCCGTAATCTTAACAACTTATGAAAAGATTCCCGCTGATGATGTAGTCAATTTGGTAATTATCTAATTAAAGTTTCACGATTTTGTTCATAAAAACCGCTAAAAATGGTATAATTAATTTATGCTCAGGAGGTTTTTATGAAAAAAATCAAAAGATTAGATTCGCCAAAAATTGTCTACATCATTTTTTTAGCTATACTTATTTTGGAAATAATAATAGCTAGTTTAAGTGCAGGGTTTGCGACTTCATCAGAACAGCGTGATGCCGCTATATCAAACATTTTCTTAGGATTTTTGGGAATAATATTATTTTCCTTGCCTTGGCTTATTGAATCTCGATTCAAAGTCGATATTCCTAATTACTTAGAAATAATTGTTTTGTCTTTCTTGTTTGGAGCAATAATTTTAGGTAATATTCATGGATTTTTAGAATCTGTAAAAGGTTATGATAAGTTTTTGCACACATTAAGCGGTATTATAATTTCAGTTATAGCATATGAAATCATTCACTCATATAATCTATCAAAAAATGATGCGGTCAAGTTAAGTCCAGGATTACTTAGTATTTTTGCTTTTTGTTTTTCCATAACCCTTTTAGTTGTATGGGAATTTTATGAGTTTTCCGTAGATACAATAGCCTATAACATCAATAATGAAACCTCAAGAAACATGCAAAGATATCAATGGGTAAATGATAGTCTGGTTTATCCTCAACCTTATGGGTTAATGGATACTATGCTAGATTTAATAGTTGGATCGATTGGTGCAGCGTTGGTTAGTTTTGTTGGTTGGAGAATTTTGTTGAAGAAGCAAACATTAAACTTAAGAAAAGAGTTGGTTGAGTAATGATTATTGAAAAAGCATATGCGAAGGTAAATTTGTTTTTAAACGTACTTAACAAACGCAAAGACGGATATCATGATTTGGAAATGCTTAATGCAAAAATTGACCTATATGATATGCTTGAATTCAGTGAAATCGATTGCCCTAACACAGTGATTATAAAGTCTGATGATTTGTTTTTATCTAACCAAGACAATATTGTTTTACAAGTCGCAAAATACATGTTAAGAAATTTAAATATTAAAACCGGTTTAGAAATAAAAATTACCAAAAACATTCCATTCGGTGCAGGGTTAGCAGGTAATTCGGCCGATAGCGCTGCGGTTATTAAAGGAATAAACAAAATGTATGGATTAAATCTGTCTATCAAAGAAATGATAGATATTGGTGTTATGTTTGGCGCAGATATTCCATATTGTCTTTTCGATACTCCTGCATTTGTTTCTAGCATCGGTGAAGTTATTGAAGATTTTGATCTAGATTTATCTGATTACAAACTATTGTTAATAAATCCAAGAGAATTTATCAGTACAAAAGAAGTATTCGATTTAGCTGACAAATCAACCGTTAAAATCAAAGATATTAACGATTTAAAAGTCTATTGCGAACATAATGATATTAAAGCAATTAAAGAAAATGTTCATAACTCTTTAGAAGAAATAGTAATCAAAAACTATGCTTTCATGGAGAATTTTAAAAATAATCTGGTTGCTGAATTAGGCTCAATAGGTTTAGTTATGACTGGATCTGGATCAAGTTTTATCAAGATTTTGGATAAAAATGAAGATGTCAGTGACTTTATCAATCGCTACAATGATAAGTATCTAATTAAAATGCACAATTTTTTATAGATTTTTTGCCTACCCTATTGAATTATCAAAAATAAACATGATATAATTTGCCAAAGAGGTGGTAGTGTGAAGATAACTGAGGTACGTGCGAAAAGAATCAACGGTGACAATCGATTAGTGGGTGTAGCTGCCATAACTATTGATAACTGCTTTGTCGTTCATGAATTACGAATCATTGAGGGGAAAAATGGATTATTTGTCGCGATGCCAAGTCGCAAAATGCCAAGTGGGG
>JAVEQW010000042.1:0-10592 GCA_034007385.1 Candidatus Izemoplasmatales bacterium | reverse complement strand
TTAAAGCCATCAACCAAAAAAAGCCTGTCAAAAGATACAGAACTGTTTTTGAAGAGAATATTGAAGCTAATGAGGAAACATAAGTATATTGCAAAAGAGTAATGGTGTAAACAAAAACACCAACAACTCCAAGCGCAATAATAACAAAAATTCTTTTCATTAATTTACTCCTAAACTACCAACAATAATTATATCATAAACGGCTAAAAATGTATATCGACGTAATTAGTTATTATAAATTAAAATCACCAGCTTCGGCTGGTGATATAAACTTTATACTTCAACAACTTTAGCTTTGATTCCAAATTTTCTAACTGAATTAATCGCAGATATACAACTTGATTTTACTGGATAAGTTTCACCAGTCAATATCAATTGATTAGTTGAGGAATATAAGTTGAACTGGTAACGATTTTGCTTGTCTTTGCCAACTGTAAACTGATTATTTTCAATCGCATTTCTAATCGTTTCTAATCCTTGTTTAGCAGTGGCTTTGGAAGCATATCCTTGAGATGTAAATAAAACTTGGGCATTATTAGCTTTCAATCTAACAAAGTAATCTTTATCTTCTTTATAGATTTCATATTTACCTGTAGTAGTTGATTCTACCTTATCAAAACTGATTAATTCTTCTCTGATTTCTGATTCAGCGATTTGATTTAGAAAATCTATTCTATCGGTGTCATAAAACCTTTTAACAGATTCTACTGCTGATTCAGCAAGTTTCTCGCTGGTATAAAATTCACCAACCATAATGATTCTTGCTTTGCTTTGATTATAAAGGTTATATTGAGAGAACCCACTTTTGTCAGTATAAATCTCAAATACACCATTTGATACATTCTTTTTGAAAGTATCAATTCCTGATATAGCTCCTTTTTGGGTAGTATATCTAAAAGAAACTGCCAATATTTCTCCATTAGAGGCTTTCAACCTAAACTTATAAACGCCAGCTTCTGGATATACCTCATACTTACCATTATATTTGGTGGTTGTTTTTTTAGTTTGCGTAGTTGTTTTCTTAGTCTCTGTAATTCTTTGCTTTTTTAGTTCTTCGGCTTTCTCTTTAATTTTCAAATCTTCTTTCGGAGTAATTTCTTTAGGTGCTGAAACTGGTTGAACAATCGGTTTTTCTTCTATCTTGATTGACTCTTCTACTTTTTCAATCTTTTCTTCTTGAACTTTAACAGGTTCAACATTCTTTGCTTTTTTATTTTTTTTCTTAAAAAACCAACACATAATACTTATCTCCTTTTCTTTTTATTTCTCTTTCATTATATACTAAAAAGATATAATGAACAAATACTTAACAACATTTTAGAAAAATAAAAAAACACAGGGTGTGGGGTCCTGTGTCTTTTACTTTTGGCATTTTAACGTTTACTGAATTGTGGTGCTCTACGTGCTTTCTTAAGACCGTATTTTTTACGTTCTTTAACACGTGGGTCTCTTGTTACTAATCCAGCTGGTTTTAAGATTTTTCTGTATTCTGGGTTAACTTCCATCAATGCTCTTGTGATACCCAAACGGATAGCACCGGCTTGACCGATAAGTCCGCCACCATTTACATTTACTAAAATATCAAATGTGTTTTCGTTTGCTGTTAATACTAAAGGTTGTGAAACGTCTAGTCTTGCTAGTGCTGATGGGATATAGTCAGCGAACTCACGTCCGTTGATTGTGATTTTACCATCACCAGGTCTTAATATTACTCTTGCAACTGAAGATTTTCTTCTTCCAGTTCCGCGATACATAACTGATTTAGCCATCGTTTCCTCCTATCCTTTTAGTTCCATAACCACAGGTTTTTGTGCCTGTTGTTTGTGTTCTGGTCCTGCATAAACGAATAATTTTTTGTACATTTGATTTCCTAGTTTGTTCTTTGGTAACATACCCTTAATAGCTAATTCAACCATTCTAGTTGGTTTTTCAGCCATTAATACTTTTGCCGTTTTTTCTTTCAATCCTCCTGGATAGTTAGAATGAGTATAATATTTTTTCTCTTCCCATTTCTTTCCAGTTAAGACGATTTGATCAGCATTAATTACGATAACATAATCGCCACAATCTACATGAGGTGTAAATGTAGGTTTATGTTTTCCTCTTAAAACTGATGCCACTTCTGTAGCTAAACGACCTAATGTTTGTCCAGCTGCATCAACAACGAACCACTCGCGTTGAATTGTATTCTCATTTGCCATGAATGTTTTCATTTTATTACCTCCTTAAATTTTTTTAAAGAGCTAGTGGGCTATAAAATAAAAAATGTACCTTTAATATCATACCACTTGTGATAAATTAAGTCAACAAATATTCTCCGACTGAGAACTTTATTTTTTAACTGATTTTGTCACCCGGCTTCATTTCTAATGAAGCTTCGATAACATGCAGTTTGCCTTGCTTATCCTCGCCGGCTAAGATCATTCCCTCAGAGAGAATTCCTCTTAATTTTACCGGTTTTAAGTTGCATACGACTAAAACATTTTTACCTACTAAATCTTTTGGATCATAATCATTTGCTATACCGGATACTATCGATCTTTTCTTATCGCCTGTATCGATTGTAAACATTAACAGTTTTTTTGCATCCGGATGTGGTTTGCCTTCCAAAACTTTTCCGACTCTAATATCTACCTTCGCAAAATCGTCAATTGTGATTTCCGGTAATATTTCTATCTTTGGTTCTTCAGGTTCTACTTGCTTATTAGCGTCCATCATTGCCTTAATATTCTTTTCTTCAACTTCTATATCAAGCCTTGGGAAAAGGTGTTCTGCTTTCTTAACTACTTGATATTGGTTTTTCTTGCCAAACTCATAGCTTGAAAATGTTTGATACTCTTCTTCTACATTCAGCATTTCAAAAACCTTGGAAGTAGATTCTATCAAAATCGGAATATACATTATATTAATTAGTCTTATGCTTTCCAACAAGTGATACATTACTGATTCCAAAACACTTCTTTTTGATTCGTCTTTAGCTAAATCCCAAGGGAAAGTATCGTCAATCAATTTATTGGTTCGTTTAACCAATACACTAACTTCCAATAGAGCTTGTGCAACTTTAAACTCATCCATACTTGTAGAATAGTTCGCGAAAACTTCTTTAGCTACATATCTCAAATCTTCTTCATAATTAGAAATTTCATCATGATGTTTTTGGAAAGAAACAGTTCCGCCAAAATACTTATTTACCATCGAGATTGTTCTTGATACTAAATTACCGTAATCATTAACCAGATCGGTATTGATTCTTGAAACATAATCCTGAGGAGTAAATGCTCCGTCATGACCATAAGTCAACTCTCTGACAATATAATATCTAAATGCATCTAAACCATATTTTTCAGTTAACTGTTCAGGATAAATTACGTTACCCTTGGATTTGGATATTTTACTGTCTTTCATTAGATACCAGCCGTGGGCAAACAAACGGAACTTGATTGGAACACCTAAAGCCATTAACATTATCGGCCAATATATCGCATGGAATCTTAAGATATCTTTACCTACAACGTGAATAACTTCATCGCCTTCTACCCAGTACTTTTGATATAGACCATCATCCTTCGAACCGTAACCTAAAGCGGTGATATAGTTGCTTAAAGCATCAATCCAAACATAAACAACATGTTTAGGGTTGGATTTGACTTTAACACCCCAATTAAAAGCCGTTCTTGATACGCTCAAATCGTTAAGACCGGACTTGATAAATTGAACAACTTCATTCTTCCTTGTTTCAGGAACGATAAAATCTGGGTTATCTTCAATAAACTTAAGTAATCTTTCTTGATACTTGCCTAATCTTAAAAAGTATGTCTCTTCTTTCAACAATTTTGTAGGCGAACCGCAATCAGGGCATAAATCACCTTCAAGAAGCTGCGTTTTAGTAAAGTAAGATTCACAAGATACACAGTAATTCCCAGTGTATTCTCCTAAATAGACGTCATCATTTGCTAGTAGTTTTTCAAAAATGTCTTCAACTATAACTTCGTGTCTTTTTTCAGTGGTTCTAATAAAGTCATCATTGGTAATTTTAAGGTTACGCCATAATTCTTGAGAAAGCTTTGCATAATAATCAACTGATTCTTGTGGCGTCATATTATTTTTCTTAGCCACTTCTTCAATCTTTTGACCATGTTCGTCGTTTCCGGTTAAAAATCTAGCGTCATAACCTTGTAATTGTTTATATCTTTTTAAACTGTCGCATAGACAAGTAGTATAAGCCGAACCAATGTGAAATTTACCGCTAGGATAATAGATTGGTGTCGTAATATAAAATGTTTTCAAATTCTTCACCTCAATAATTCTTAGTATTTAATATTTTCTTTAAAATCTTGTAATGCTTTTTCTCCATTGATTCTTCTAATGATTTCAAAAACAAAATCATAGACGCTACCAGCACTTTTTCCGGTTATGAATTTACCGTCGCTAACAGCTTTTTGTTCTACTCTTATGGCATTACCCATTTGTTTTTCTGTACCTGGATAAGAGATATATTTCAATCCATCCATTAAATTCATCATTCCTAGGATTGTCGGTGCGGCGCAAATAGCCAAAATCCATTTCTTTTCAGCGACGAAGTCTTTTACTACTTTCTTTACCACTTCGTTTTCCCTTAATAAAAAGGCTGCTTTACCTCCGGGTAAGAATAAACCGTCATAATTGTCAACTACAAGATTTTTTATTTTCTTTATGTCTGTAACTGATGTTTGATATGATCCTTTTACAGTCTTTTCATTATACACACTGATAAAATCAATTTCAAAACCTGCTCTTCTTAAAAGAGCGCTAGTGCCCAAAGCTTCGATATCTTCAAAGCCGTCAGCTAAAAGGCAAGCAAAATTCATTTTACTTTTCCTCCTTTATTTTTTCGGATAAGTATTCTTCATAAATTCTGTTTTTTGGTATGTTGGTCATTTCTGAGACTTTCTTCATCGCTTCAGTTTTCTTAAGCCCTGTTTCGATGAAAAAATCCACTTGTTCAACTATTGAAAGACTACTGTCAATAATTTCAGAAAAGCCTTCAACGATAAGAACTAGTTCTCCCTTAAGTTCTTCAAGTTCATTATATTCACTAAGTTTACCAGAGATAATCTCTTCGTAAGCTTTGCTTATTTCTCTTGCAATAACGAAGTTTCTGTCGCCAAAAATATTGTAAATATCTTCTAAAGTTTGTTTTATGCGATGAATCGCTTCATAAAAAATCAATGTTTGCGGATAATACTGATACTTTAATAACTCTTCTCTTCTTTTCTTTTGCTTCGCATCTAAAAAGCCGACGAATACAAAAGGTATGGTTTTTATTCCTGACATTAGAAGTCCAGGTAATAATGCATTCGCTCCTGGCAATGCGACAACATTAAATCCTGACTTCTTAACTTCCTGAACAATTAAAAATCCAGGATCGCTTAATAGCGGCATACCCGCATCACTAATAATAGCAATATTCATTCCTTGATTAAGATTATCCAGTATTTCCTCAAATCTTTTCGATTCATTGTGTTCATGAAGTGAAATCAAATTCTTGCTTATATTGTAATAACTAAGGATTTTCTTACTTACTCTAGTGTCTTCTGCGTATACCAAATCCACTTTTTGCAAAATGTTTACAGCTCTAAAAGTCATATCTTCAAGATTGCCAATTGGTGTAGGCACTAGATAAAGTGTGGCTTTTTCATTTTGATAATTTAGATGTCTTTCCATATTTATCTTCTCCTAGATGAAAAATCCGCAATACTTCATCGGTATAATTTCCAGATTTATCATGAATATAAAGAGGTTCTAAAACCTTTATATTGCCTGATTTGCCACCGAATTTAGCTTCGACAAGCATCATTAAAGCTTCTTTTCCAGGTTTTGTATATACAAATCGCATTCGTTTAATAACAAAATTATATTTATTCAAGTCCTTTATTATTTCTTCGATTCTTGATGCTCGATGGATAAAATAAAACTCTCCACCAGTTTTTAGCATTTTCTTAGCGGCATTAACAATATCACTAAAATTTGCATTAATCTCATGTCGAGCAATTTGCAGATTTTCTTCTTTATTTAGCATCTTCAATTCATTAACTTTGAAAAATGGTGGGTTTGATACTACTAAATCAAAACTGCTAGGTGAAAACAGAGTTTGAATAGATTTCAAATCATGGTGATAAATCTTTATTTGTGTGGAAAGGTTATTTAACTCAATTGATTTGTTAGAAAGTTCAACCATCTCAGCTTGAATATCCACTCCAAATAAATCAATTTTTGTTTTTAAAGAAAGGTACAATAAAACAGCTCCTAAGCCTGAACCTAATTCCAACAGATTCTTACTTCTTTGTTTCACTTCAACAAAACTACCCAATAACAACGAATCCAAAGAAAACTTAAAAACATCATCTTTCTGGATGATTTTCAAACCATCATATGCCATTAAGTCATGAATGTGAAGTTCTGACATATTAATCTCCGATATTCTCTAAGATTGAAACGTCGTCTGATAGTTCTTCTTTTGTATCTGCTATTTCATTGATATCGAATACTTGTGTTGTTCCATCTTTAAACTGAATGGTTGCGGATTGAAGCGAATAATTTATATCAACTACTTTGCCTCTTCCATCAAGAGTCCAAACCAAGGAATTGATATTAGGCATTTCCTTTTTGAAATCACGATAATTTTCGTCTTCATAACGAATGCAGCACAATAGTTTGCCGCAAATACCGCTAATATTGCTTGGATTGAGCGATAGATTTTGGTTTTTAGCCATCTTAATTGATACCGGTTCAAATTCTCTCAGGAATGTCGTACAACAAGTTTGTCTTCCGCAAGGTCCGATTCCGCCGATCACTTTAGCGCCATCTCTTGCTCCTACTTGTCTTAATTCGATTCTCACATGGAATTCATTCGCTAGGTCTTTTACAAGTTCTCTAAAATCAACTCTTCCTTCTGCAGTGAAGTAAATTATCAATTTGGTTCTGTCTAAAGTGTATTCACAATTAAGCAACTTCATATCAAGATTATTTTGTTTTACTAAATCTTGGGTTTTTTGTAAAACATGAGGTTCCTTCTCAATGTTTTCTTTATGGGTTTTTAAATCTTCAAAATTCGCTAATCTTAATATCGGTTTAAGTGGTGATACAATGTCTTGATCACTAATCTGCATTACGTTAGAAACAACTTCACCTAACTCAAAACCTCTGATTGTTTCAACTACGACAAAATCTCCCATTTTTAAATCTATATTATTCGTGGAAAAATGGTATTTTTTCCCCAAGCGATTAAACTGAATAGCTACGACTGTATGTTGCATATTTATAACCTCTTTCTAAACTCATAAGCAGTTTATTGAAAGCTAACTGCACGTTGATGTTGTATTTGATTTTTGTTGCTAAATCAAGCATTTCTTCCAATAGGTCTTGGGCTTGATATTTACTAACTTTTTTAGCTAATTTAGCTATTGCTTCTTTTTGCTCGATAAATATTAAATGATCTGTTTCTAGTTTATAACTCAAAATATCTTTTTGATAAAAAGTTAACAAACTCAAAAAGACATCAATATTTTCAGGATTATTAAGGATTTTTTCAGATTGATAATAACTGATTATAGAAGATTGGTCCTTTATCAAAAGATTACCATAAATCTCTATCACTAAGTTAATAATTTCTTCTGTTTCTTTATTTCTCGCTAGCTTTATTGCATTTTCGATGTCGGAAGTATATTGACTGATAATATTAGCGGTTGTTTCTCCAACTTCTAAAGTAAGAAGGTAGTCTTTAATTACCTGACGATTTACAGGAAGAAAGTGAATTGTTTCTGCTCTTGAAACTATAGTTGGCAATAAACTATGATAGTTTTCTGTTATCAATACTTGATAAACTTCTTGTCCTGGTTCTTCCATTGTTTTCAACAATGTATTAGCAGAGCTCTGATTAAATCTATCGGCATCTACGATAATATAGATTCTTGGACCCTTTTCTAAAGAAGCTTTTCCTAGCTCTTGAATTAAAGAAGATATAACTTCTTTTTTTATAATCTTGCCTGATGGATCAATTAAGAAAAGATTTGGGTGAGTCAAACTATCGATTCTTTTGCAATTATGACATTCATTGCAGGGATTGACGCCTTGAGGATTCTTGCATAAAAGGGATTTCGCAAATAAAATGGCTGCCCATTTTTTACGAGTCCCTCTAGGTCCTTCAAAGATATAAGAATGCGAAACACGATTTAGTTTAATGCTGTTGGTAATAATTCTTGCTGCGCCTTCTTGGTTTTTTTTGACTTCTTCCCAATTGTTAAACATAAAATCTCCTAAAGAATTTTATCTATTAATTGTATCGCTTCCAAAGTAACTTTGGATATTTCTTGTTCACCGTTAACCATTTGGATTCTAGGATATTTACTCATTAATTCCAAGTAACCTTGATAAATCATTTTGTGGAAACTCATATCTTCCAAGTCCAAACGATTGACTTCGCGATTAGGTGTTTGAAATACTCGTTTTAAACCAACTTCAGGTCTAACATTAACAAAGATAGTTAAATCAGGTAAAGTTCCTTCAATCGCAAAATAATTGATGTTATAGACTTCTTCAATGCCAATATTTCTTGCATAGCCTTGATATACCAATGAACTGTCCACAAAGCGATCGCATAAAACAATCATTCCACTCTCAAGAGCAGGTTTAATTTTCTCAACTAAATGCTGTCTTCTTGAAGCGGCGAAAAGCAATGCTTCTGTTCTCGAATCCATTTCGGTATTTTCTTTATTTAAAAGGATATCTCTTATCTTTTCAGATATAGCAATTCCGCCTGGCTCTCTTGTGACCATGACTTGATATCCTAAGTCTTCATAATGTTTCTTTACTTCCTTTATAACTGATGTTTTTCCGGAACCTTCAGTTCCTTCGAAAGTTATAAATTTTCCCTTCATCACTATCACCCGCTTATTATTCTATTATCTCATAAATTATGGTTTTTTTAAATAAAATTATTTCATAATAATCTCCTATTATGTTACAATATATCAAGAGGGTGGTCAAGCGATGCAGATTAACATTAACAATTTATCATTCGCCTATGGCGCTAAAACTATCATCTCAAATTTATCTCTCACTTTAAATAGTGGAGATTATTTAGTCGTTAGGGGTAAGAACGGTTCGGGAAAATCAACTTTTATCAAGTGTTTGCTTGGCTTTAACCTTGTTAAATCAGGAATGATTTTTTATGATAAAATTGATATTACCGACTTTAAATCTTGGACTAGATTCGGTTATGTAAGTCAGAATTTCGATGACTTCAATTATGAATTTCCAATCACAGTAGGAGAATTATTACAGATATCCAGTTTGAAGAGAACCAAAGAATCAGAAAGGTTGAAACTGCTTGAAAAAATGGGAATTTTTGATATCATCAATCAAAACATCAATTCATTGTCTGGTGGGCAGTTGCAAAGAGTGTTCATTGTAAGAGCTATGCTCAACAATCCTGAAGTCTTGATTCTTGATGAACCAACAGCTTCAATCGATAAACAGAATAAGGAGTTCTTCTATTCTACTATCGAAGATTTGCATCAATTGGGAATTACAATTATTCTGATTACCCATAACGATGATATCGAACAATTAAACTATACCCATTTGCTTTCAATGTATGGAGACTTAACAACCAGCTTTGAAGAACGTGGCGTCGAGTTGAAAGAGGGGGTATTATAATGATTTTATCTTTCATTACTGATCTCTTCCAACAAGACTTCATGTTAAGAGCTTTAATTGCTGGTATTATGTTAGGGATTTTAGCTCCGTTATTGGGAACATTTGTTGTGGTGAGAAGACTATCCTTCATAGCTGATACATTAGGTCACTTCTCATTGGTTGGGATATCCATAAGTTTATTTTTATCAAGTTTAGGAATTACAATGTTTTTTGAAAAACCATTATATTTGGGAATCATTTTTTCTATTATTGGTGGTTTGCTCATTGAAATGTTTAGAAGATCTTATAACAATTTTCAGGAAATATCGATGGTAATTGTTATTAGTTTAGGAGCGGCATTAAGTGCTATTTTCTTCTCTTTATCTAAGAAAACGGGTTCACTATATAATTATTTATTTGGATCAATATTAACAGTAACCAATTATTATATCGTCTTGATTTTAATTACCGCTTTAATTGTTGCTATTTTGTTTATCCTGTTTGGAAAACAGATATTGGCGGTGAGTTTTGATGAATCTAGTGCAAAATTTTTAGGAATTAATGTAAACTTATTCCAAATTATCTTTATCATAATGCTTTCAGTTGTAGTATCAGTTTTATTGGAATCAGCTGGAGTATTACTAATATCTTCCATGATGGTAATACCTGTTGCCGCAGGAATTAAACTGGGTTGGTCCTATAAATCTACTTTAATCATTTCCATTGTATTTTCTGAGTTATCCGTATTCTTCGGTTTATGGTTAGCTTACACACTTAATATTCCAAGTGGAGCTGCAATCGTTTCAATCAATATTATTATTTTGTTGATTGTTGCTCTAACAAAGAAGATAGTACTTAAAAAACGAATTGCGAAAATGGATAAACTTCAATAAAAATATTAAGGCCTAAGAGAAAAT
>JAVEQW010000041.1:0-10658 GCA_034007385.1 Candidatus Izemoplasmatales bacterium | reverse complement strand
TTTTCTTTAAATCCATCATATGGTTTGTAATCACTATATTGAAAATATTTAATAAGTTCTTTCGTTAAGTATTCTTTCTTAAAATTAACACTTATTTCCTTTATTTTCTTTGATTGATTTCCAGAGTATATAGCTCCGCCCATAAATGGAATCATCATTAAAAACGCTCCGAAAGGTCCAGCTGCTACTCCAGCTGGAATAAACAAAATGAAAGCAATAATTGTTATCGTTAATCCAATTTTTGATTTTCTTTCATAAATTGCCTTTTCTTGATTAATCTTGTCAAACATAATTTGCCTCCTGCTTTTTTTAAAAGAAAAAGCTGAATAGCTTTAAAAATTTAAATTTTCAACTATACAGCTTCCTTTTCGTTATTAATATTATATTTATTCATAATTTCTTCGAATCTCACATTATTAATGAAATCTGTCATTAAATTGACAACATCTATCATCACATCATCGAGAATTTTTAGTTCTGCTTTAGAAAAATCACTTAAAACATAATCTTTCATCTCTTTATTATCCGATTTATCAATTCCTATTCTTAAACGGTTAAAATTTTCAGAACTTAAATGAGCTAATATTGATTTTATTCCGTTATGTCCACCGGATCCGCCTTTATATCTTAATCTAAGTTTACTAAAAGGTAAAGCGACATCATCATAAATTATCAATACATCCTCTAAATCAATATTGTAATATTCAACTATCTTTAAAATTGAGTAGCCGGAATTATTCATAAAGGTTTTTGGTTTCGCTAGAACACAATCATCATACTCAAATATTTCAGCATTAAATTTAACTGAATTTTTGGGTTTAATTTTATAAGTTTCAGCAAATTTATCAATCGCCATAAACCCAATATTATGCTTTGAATTAGCATATTTTTTACCAGGATTTCCTAATCCGACAATTAACCTTTTCATTACTTCTTTGACGGTGAAATTACAACGTATCTATTTGGTTCCTCGCCTTCAGATACGGTAGTAACATCTCTCCAATCTGACAGTTTAGTGTGAATTACTCTTCTTTCATAAGCATTCATTTTGCTTAACTTTGTTGGAACTTTAGATTTAACAACATCCATAGCTGTTTTAGTTGCTAATATTTCTAGTTGTTTCTTTCTTTGTTCTTTATAACCGCCAATATCAATTAAAACCACATAATACTCATCTGTATATAGATTAATATAGTTTTTAACCAAGCTTTGAATAGCTTCTAACGTTTTACCATTTTTACCAATCAATATTGGATTTTCTTTAGCTTCCACAGAAAAAAGCACATGTCTATCTCCAGTTAATTTACCTTCAATAACCGCTTCAATTTCCATATTTTCTAATAATTTCTTTAAATATTCTATACCATCATTTATAACATTAAAATCAACAACCGCTTCAACAACATAAGACTTGTTTAATCCTAATAAAGATTTCTTTTCTTCTATAATGTTAAGTTCGATAAAATCTTTATTTACACGCAATTCTTTTGCTGCATACATTAAAGTTTGATCATTTAACGCTTTTGCTTCAAACTGTATTTTTTTCATTAAATTTAAATCTCCCCTTATTGTTATATTCTTGACTGTAATTGGTCTTTTCTCTTACCCATATTTCTGTGACTAATATAACTTTGTAATAATTGATATCCTGTACCGATAATCCAATAGAATGCTATACCAGCATTACCAATTGAAATATATGCCATCATGACAACCATAAAATACATCATATATTTCATAGTTTTTTGAGTTTGTTGCGCTTTAGCATTTTGATATGTATTATGCTTTTGAACGCTTTGTGTACGCTTTGTTGTTAACCATTGACTTAAGAACATTAATCCCGCAACTATCAAAGCTAAAGGTAGGTTAGGTAGCCATTCTGTATTACCTAGGTCAGTCCATAAAAATCTGGTATTAACATCATCAAACATTCCTGTCAATGGGAATCTTTGAACTACTTGATACATAGCAATGAAGATTGGCATTTGTAACAATGGCATTAAACATCCAAAAAGATTGATTTTATAACGTTTATATATTTCCATTGTTTCCATTTGCATTCTTTGTTGTGACGCTTGATCCTTTTTATTACGATATTTTTCTTGGATTTTATTTAATTCAGGTTGAGCCATTTGCATTTTTAATGACATATCATTTGTTTTTGCATATATTGGCCAACCTAATGTTCTAATAACCAAGGTCATAATTAAAAGTCCTAACCAATAATAATTAGCGCTTAATAAACCGAATAAATTACTCGCATAATAAGTAAAATAACCGATTTGAAGAATGATCCATTCCCAAACACCTTCTTTTTCACCTAATGGAGTTCTGTAAGTAGATTCATATAAACCTACTGAAGTTTTTTCAGTAACTAAATCATTTTCTAAAACTATAGTTACTGTTGCTTGTTCAGCAGTATCTTCCCAAATAATCGTTCCGTTCTTATCGCTATATCCTGAAGAATCCATTCCTTCAGTACCAAATAAATCGATAAGTTCAGCATAATTCGTTGCTGCATCGTTGTTTGTTCCATCAAATAGAACAATCTTTTCAAAATTTTGGTATGTTATTCCTCTACCGTTACCACCGCAAGAAGCAACACCAAATACCAATAAAACCGCAAAAATTGCTAGTAATATTTTGTTTTTTGTTTTCATTTGACCCTCTCTTCTAATAAGTTTGCTTTTTTTAACAAATCTTCAACACTTTCTTTAATCTCAGAAAAATTCAAATCTTTCGCTTTTATCTTTGCTATTATAAAAAATTCTGCTTCACTTCTAATTAGACAATCTTTTATTACTTCTCTGATTCTTCTTTTCATCAAATTTCTTTCAAAAGCTTTTCCGATTTTCTTTGAAACACTAATAGCAAATCTAAAATTGATATTATCATGGTTTTTTTGATAGTATAAAACAAAATAACTATTTCCAACAGTGTTTTTTTTACTCATTAACTGTTGGATTTCATTACTTTTTTTAATACGAAATTTCTTTTTCAAATTTTCCTCCTAAAAAATCAAAAAATCACCATATATTATATATTGTTCAGGTGATTTCAGGTATAAATATATATTTATTGGTGTTGTTTTTATTAATTTTTTATCGGTCTGATACAGTTAAAGATTTTCTTCCTTTAGCTCTTCTTCTTGATAATACTTTACGACCGTTAGCTGATTCCATTCTCGCTCTGAAGCCATGAGTTCTAGCTCTTTTAGTCTTACTTGGTTGATATGTTTTACTCATAGTCAACACCTCCTCATTTATTATTGAAAACCATGCTATCTAATTATACTTAATTTTATATTTGATGTCAACATATTTTATTTCCTGTTTTTTGAATAAACTTTTTCCACGTTGAAAACTCCTTTTTCCACCGTCTAAATGTGCAAAAGTGGAATTAATGGCTAAAATTGGTTATAAGTTTTCCACATTACCTTTGTTGATAAGTGCTTTCAAAAAAAGTTTTCCACATTTTTTGTTGAAAAATAGTTTATCTTCTTCCTTTTTTTTATGTTATATTTATATGTAGGAAATGGGGTGAGTTATGTGTATAATTTTGAAGACATCTGGAAAAAGATAAAATCGACATTACAATCTGAATTCGATAATGATATATATAACGAACACTTCGCTGAAATTAATAATGTTTTTAGAGTAAATAATAACCTTGTTTATTTAATCGCTCCAAACTCATTTATTAAGAATAAAATAGAAAATTTTTATATAAATCGTCTCAATTATTATCTCAATAACTTTGTAGAAGAAAAATACTTATTTAAAATTATTACAAAAGAACAAGCTGCAATTGAAATTGCTAAAGATCAGCCTTATGAAATCAACAAACCGGAAGAAAATTTAGAGAACAAATATAAAACCGGTTTAAACAATACTTATACCTTCGATAATTTCGTAGTTGGTGCTAGTAACAGGCTAGCTTATACTTCAGCTATGAAAGTTGCTGACCAACCTGGAATTTTTGCCAATCCACTATATATTTTTGGTGACGTGGGACTAGGTAAAACGCATTTAATGGAATGTATTGGTAATTATGCTTTAGAGAATAACATCAACTTAAAAGTATTATATGTAAAAACAGACCAATTTATTGAAGATTATGCTTCAGCTGCTCAAAATAAGACTTTTGATGACTTCTCAAAAAAATATGAAGACGTTGATATTCTTTTAGTGGATGATATCCAATTTTTATCTGGAAAAACAAAAACCCAACTTGAATTTTTTAAGATTTTTGAAAAATTAAAAGATAACAACAATCAAATAGTAATAACTTCAGATCGTCCCGCTTCAGATTTATATGATATAATGTCTCGTTTGACATCAAGATTCGAATGGGGATTATCGGTTGATATATCCAAACCTAATCTAGATCACCGCATTTCAATCCTAAAGAAAAAACTTAGTATTGAAACATCTGATCCAGAACTGATATCTGAAGAAATCCTAGAATATATTGCTAGCGTTTTTGACAACAACATTAGAGAATTAGAAGGCGCTTTAAAGAGAGTATTATTTTATTGTACAGCTTTTAATTATAAATTTACGATTGAAAATACTAAAGATGCATTAAAAAATCTAATAAATTCTAAGAATGTAGGAAGTAAGGATATAGACAAAAATAATTACAACAATATTCTAGATGTCGTTAGTAATTATTATAATATCAATACATCAGATCTCTTATCTAAGAAAAGACAAAAGAAATATGTCTTCGCAAGACAAATATCTATGTATATAATTAAAGATCTTTATGATTTAACTTTTAAAAGAATCGGTCAAATATTTAATGGTCGAGATCATTCAACCGTCATATATGGAATAGAACAAATCTCTAACTATATTCAAACTGATGATTCGGTAAAAAAGGATGTTGAAAAATTGTTAATAAAATGTGGAAAAAAATAGGTTTTTAACACGATATCTTATATACTTAATTCGCTAAATATGGTATAATATTTATGTTGTAATGATGTTTTTTTCCCCGTATTAACAAAACTAATAACAATAAGTTTAAAAGAAAAAGATTATTTATATATAGGAGGTTCTCATGAATTTTTCAATTCAAACCGAAGTTTTATTAAACAATTTATTAATCTCTCAAAAAGCTTTATCAACTAAAACCCCAGCACCTTATCTTCAAGGTATAAAAATGGAAGTTTATGAAAATGAACTGGTTCTTTTGACCAGCAATTCTGATATTTCCATAAAACTTTCAATTAAAGATGAAAGTTTAAATGTAGAAGACACTGGAGAAATATTGATTCCAGGTAGAGTGTTTGTTGATTTTATTAGAAAATTAGATAAAGGCATAGTGGAATTTTCTGTTATTGATAATAATGTATTAAAAATTCATTCTCACAATACGGATCTATCATTGAATTTATTAACGATTGAAGATTATCCTGAAATATCTTTCCATCTTAATGATTTACCAATAAAGTTAGATTCTAAAATAATGAGAGCCGTAATTAGACAAACAACTTTCGCAGCTTCTTCTGTTGAAAATAGACCAATTTTAACCGGTGTAAACATTAGAGTTGAAGATGATAAATTAATTGCTATAGCTACAGACTCTTTCAGATTGAGTCAAAAGAAAATAGACATTCAAAAAAACTATGAAAATATGAATGTTGTAATACCTAGTAAAAGTTTAGATGAACTTTCGAAAGTATTAGAATTAGATCTTGATGAAATTTTAATTCACTTAAATTCTAAATCAATAGTATTTGAATATGGAAACATTTTGTTTCAATCAAGACTTTTAGAAGGTAATTTTCCAGAAACTTCAAGATTAATTCCGGTAGAGTTCCCAATAATTTTAAAATTCAAGTTAGATGATTTAGCTATCGCTGTTGAAAGAGCTTCGCTTTTATCGATCAAAGATAGTTATAACAGTATTGTTAAGTTAACTTTAAAACCTAACAATGAAGTAGAAATAACGTCTAATTCTCCTGAAATTGGAAAAGTTGTTGAAGAAATAACACCAATTGAAAAAATATCTACTACACCAATAAAAATAGCGTTTAGTTCTAAGTATTTCTTAGATGCTTTAAAAACATTTAATTCTTCAGAAGTTTATGTTAAATTTACTGGAGAAATAAGACCTTTTATTATTGAAGGTAGTGAAGATACAGGTTTAATTCAACTTATTTTACCAGTAAGAACTGAATAGAAAAATTATAAAAATAAAGTGATATTTTGATAAAAAAATATCGCTTTTTTTTATGTTTGATTATAAATTACTTATTTATTTATTGTATTGATTTATAAGGGTATAAATGTTAAAATTTTATTGTGCCTGAAAAGGAGTTTTCTATGGAAAAAAATTATGATGTAATAATTGTTGGTGCTGGACCTGCAGGAATAATGTGTGCCTATGAACTAGCTGAAAAAAATAAAGATTTAAAAGTATTATTGCTTGATAAAGGGCATGATATTTATACAAGAAAATGCCCTATAATGGATAAAAAAATCGATAAATGCCCCGTTCAAAAGAACGGTTTTGTAGCATGTAATCCATATTGCTCTATTACCAATGGTTTTGGTGGAGCAGGAGCTTATTCTGATGGTAAATTTAACATAACCAGTGAATTTGGCGGTTGGATGGATGAGTATCTAGATCCAAACACAATTTTAGAACTGATTAGATATGCTGATAGTATTAATTTAAAGTTTGGAGCACCTTTAAATCTAACGAACCCAAACACAGAAAAAGTTAAAGAAATAGAAAAAAGAGGTTTAGCTGTTGGTCTAAAACTTCTAAGATCAGAATTAAGACACTTAGGAACTGAAGTTAATCTTCAAGTATTAAAAAACATGTATGAAGATTTAAAAAATAGAATAGACATGTATTTTAAAACTGAAGTAAAAAACATAATTGTTGAGAACGAGTCTGTTAAAGGGGTTATTTTAACTAACGATACCAAAGTTTTTGCTCCTCATGTTGCAATTTTACCGGGTAGAGACGGTTCTTATTGGTTAAGCAATTTAGCTAATGAACACAATATTTCAATGAAGTCAAATCATGTGGACATTGGAGTTAGAGTAGAAACCAATAATGAAATCATGGAAGAAATTAATGAGCATTTATATGAAGGAAAATTTATTTACAGAACTCAAGTAGGTTCAACAGTAAGAACTTTTTGTTCTAATCCTAGCGGACATGTGGTTATAGAAAACCATAGTGGAACGATGCTAGCAAACGGTCACGCTTATAGTGACGATAGTTTAGGATCAAAAAATACTAATTTTGCACTTTTAGTATCACATAGATTTACTGAACCTTTTAATCAACCAAACGAATTCGCTCATGGAGTATCAAAATTAGCGAATATGTTAAGTAATGGTTCAATTATTTTGCAAAGATTTGGAGATCTTCAAAAAGGACGGAGATCAACTCATAAACGAATTAGCGAAGGATTTGTTACACCAACATTAAAAGAAGCTGTACCGGGAGATTTAGGACTTGTCTTGCCGTATAAGACAATGAGATCAATCATAGAAATGATTGAAGCTTTGGATCATATAACTCCAGGGGTTGCTTCAGAACATACTTTATTATACGGAGTAGAAGCGAAATTCTATTCTGCTAGACCTGAAGTAAACAATAAATTTGAATCGAAGATCAAAGGATTATACTTTGGTGGAGATGGTGCTGGAATTACTAGAGGGCTAGCTCAAGCAAGCGCAAATGGAATTTGGATTGCTAGAGATATAGTCGAAAAAACATTAGGGGAAATTAATGGGTAAAAGAGTTGTTGTAATAGGTAGTCAATGGGGAGACGAAGGAAAAGGTAAAATTACAGATTATTTAGCGGAAAAAGCGGATGTTGTAGTAAGAAGCCAGGGTGGTAATAACGCTGGACATACTATCAAATTCAATAATCGTAAGTTTGCTTTACATTTAATACCTTCAGGAATTTTCAATCCTAAAATCATTAATATTATGGGTAATGGGATGGTGATAAATCCCTTTGCTTTACTTGAAGAATTAGAAATGTTGAAAAATGAAGGAATTACAGAGTATCAACTGTATATTTCCAATCGAGCGCATGTTGTTTTACCACATCATATCGACATAGATGTTTTATTTGAATCTATAAAAGGTGATGATGCAGTAGGCACTACAAAAAAAGGTATAGGTCCTGCTTATATGGATAAAGTTTCAAGAATAGGTGTTAGAATCTCTGATTTGCTAAATCCTTTATCTTTAAGAAAAAGATTGAAGATTAACTTGAATTTTGCTAATATGATACTTGAAGCAAACAATCAAAAAATTTATGATTATGAAAAATTATATAATGATTTAATTGAAATTGGTAATAAGATAAGACCTTTAGTGGCAGATACATCTTTATTACTAGATAACTTAATAGAAGAAGGAAAAAATATATTGTTTGAAGGAGCTCAAGGAAGTATGTTATGTGTTGATCACGGAACATATCCATATGTTACATCTTCTTCGCCAACAGCTGCATCAGTACCTTTAAACGCAGGAATAAGTCCTTATTTAATAACAGATGTTATCGGGGTTACTAAAGCATATACAACCAGAGTAGGTGCTGGTGTTTTTCCTACCGAGTTTGAGGATGAAACAGCCAAAACAATAAGGGAAACCGGTAATGAATATGGAACAACTACAAGAAGACCAAGACGTATTGGTTGGCTTGATTTGGTTGTATTAAAACATGTAAAAAGAATAAATGGATTAAATAATTTAAGCGTTATGTTATTAGATGTTTTGACAGGAATAAAAGAACTTAAAATTTGTGTAAGTTATAATTTGGATGGTAAAGAGATTGATTATATTCCGGCCGATTATTACGAATATGAAAGATGCATTCCAAATTATATAACAGTTCCAGGATGGGATGAAGATATTACAAAAATAACAAGTTTTGATGAATTACCACAAAATTGTCAAAACTATCTAAAAACAATTGAAAACATTTTGAAGACAAAGGTTACGATTGTTTCTGTTGGTCCTGACCGCAAGCAAACAGTAACTTTAAAAAATATATTTTAGAAAAAGGGTGTGAATATGAAAAGAATTGTCGGCAAACACGCTGAACACAAAAGATTAGAGTCAAACATTCTTCAAATTTCCCAAGAAGCAAAAGCTGCTAAAAAGAAATATGCAGACTTAATTGACGCTACGGTAGGTATGCTTCATCACGAAGAAGGAAATGTATTTAGATTTGATGTAGTAGATGATGTATTACATCATTTAAATGATGCTGAAACTTATCATTATGCTCCAGTAAGAGGCACCAAAGATTTTACGGAAGGAGTTTTTGATTGGGTTTTTGGTGAAAATGCAGATTTAATCAGAAAAAATTTTAAGTATAGCGTAATTCCAACTACAGGGGGTAGTGGAGCTATATCAAATTCCTTCTACAATTTTAATGATTTTAACCAAAAGGTTTTATTACCTAATTATTACTGGTCTCCTTATCAAAATTTTGCTATGGAAGCCAATATTGATTTAAAAACTTTTTTAATGTATGATGAAAACTTTAAATTCAATATAGTAGATTTCAAAGAAAAAGCTATTGAACTAGCTAAAGAACAAGGAAGATTATGTGTTCTATTGAATGACCCTAGTAACAATCCAACTGGATTATGTATGACTAAATCCGATTGGCAAGAAGTTATAAATACTCTAAATGAAGTAAACAGAATGGATATTCCTACAATTTTAATCCATGATATAGCTTACATCGATTATCAAATGAAAGACAGCAAATATTCAAGAGAAATATTTGAAGCTTATTTAGGTTTGGATGAAGACATCCTAGCGATTGTTGTTTTTTCTGGATCCAAGACTTTTTCTTTATATGGATTCAGAGTAGGTGCACAAATTGGATTATCTAAATCTCAAGAAGTTGTGGATCATTTTGTAAGAGTTGGAGATTATTCTGTAAGAGGACGTTTTTCAAGCGTTTCTCAACCTGGGATTAATACAATTGGTAAAATTTTCAGTAATCCTGAAAATAAGCAACGCTTTGTAAAAGAAGTTGGAGTTGCAACTAAGTTATTAAAAGACAGAGCTTCATTGTTCTTAGAAGAAGCGCAAAAGAACAATTTAAACATATTACCTTATTGTGGAGGTTTTTTTATAAGCGTTCCTACAACTAATAAGAATATTTTTAAAGATTTAGTGGAAGATCATGTTTACGTTATTCCAATGCAAAATATCATTAGGGTTGCAATATCGTCGCTTTCACTGAAAGATATACCAGAATTAGTAAGAAAAATTAAAAAGCATATATAAAAAAAACTGTAAGGATAATTTCCTTACAGTTTTTAATATAAATTATTATACCAAGAAAGTTACTTTACCATGCATTACAATTGTTACAATATCAATAATCCATAAAATAGCAAATCCTAAGATGATCCATAGTATACCAACTATAAGTCTTCCTTTAGCAATTCTATACAGTCCATAAGCAATTCCGTCAATTCCAGGTAAGGCTAAAATAATCTTTAGTATTAATGGAAGTCCATCAATCATTTTTACATATTCGTTCATTTTTTAAATCCTCCTTTTGAATTCATTATATCACTACCAAAAAAATAAATAAACAAAGATACACGATTTTATTCTAAAGTTCTATCAATAGCTTCAGCAACTTTTCT
>JAVEQW010000002.1:0-48617 GCA_034007385.1 Candidatus Izemoplasmatales bacterium | reverse complement strand
GTGAATGAGATATTATAAATATGATATAATTTTTAAGTGAATGAAGGTGATTGTTCTTGAACATATATGATTTGATTATTATTGGCGGTGGAGCAAGTGGAATTATGGCTGCTATTACCGCAAGTCAGTATTCAGAAAAAGTATTGATAATTGAAAAAAATAATAGAATCGGAAAAAAAGTATTGGTTACAGGAAATGGAAGATGTAATTACACAAATACTTTGTTGAAAAGCACGGATTTTAATAATCCTAGTTTTGTTGAGCAAACATTGAATCAATTTTCTGTAGAAGACACAATAGCTTTTTTTGAAACTTTGGGTATTGAACCAAAATTTGAAGATGAAGGTAAGACTTATCCATTGAGTGAACAATCCTCTAGTTTTCTTGATGTCTTTTTGTATGAACTAAAATTACGAAATATTTCTGTAGAACTTAATCAAGAAATTATTAGTATCAATAAGAAGAATGAATTATTTAAGTTAACTTCAAATGATAATAGGGTATTTATGAGTAAAAAAGTCATCTTGTCTACAGGTGGTAAATCAATGCCATTAACTGGAAGCAATGGTAGTGGATTTGAACTAGCTAAAACTTTGGGGCATCATATTACTGAAGTTTTCCCTGCATTGGTGAAATTAAGAATTGAATCACCTTACTTAAAACAATTATCTGGGGTAAAGATAAGTACGCAAGTTGATTTGATAGTTAACGATAAAGTTATTCAAACAGAAAATGGAGATATTTTATTTGCAAATTATGGGATCAGTGGGCCAACGGTTTTAGAGTTAAGCAGAAAAGCTAATGATAACATAATTAAAGGATCTAATGTAGGGGTTAGAATAGTTTTGATCCAATCGCTACCTAAATCAAAGATAGTTGAAAGATTTGAGATTTTTAAGTATCGTGAAATCGATCAGAGTTTAGTCGGTTTAGTTAACAAGAGATTTATTAACGTTCTTATAAAACAAGCGGGAATCGAAAAAAACAATACTATAATATCCGATATACCTAAATCTAAGCTTTTCAAACTAATCGATTTGTTGTATGATTGGCGTTTAAAAGTAGTTGGCAGTTTAGGTTTCGATGATTCTCAAGTTACTGCAGGTGGAATAGACATTACACAAATTGATGAGTTAACATTGGAATCAAAACTTTGCAAAGGGTTATTTTTCTGTGGTGAAGTTCTTGATGTTGATGGTAGATGCGGTGGATTCAATTTGCAGTGGGCATGGTCAAGCGGTCATGTAGCTGCTATTCATGCAACAAGGGATTTATAGGTATGATAAGAGTAAATGAAGTAAAACTTGACTTAGATCAAGCGATAAATAAAGAGTTAGAAATTAAAAATATTATAAAATATATCAACAAAAAGTATAATGTAGGAAAAATTGATAATGTTAGTATATATAAAAAAGCCATTGATGCTAGAAGAGCTGATAGGGTTCTTTTTGTTTACACAGTTGATTTTTCCACACCTAATGAAAAACAACTTCTAGGCCTAAAACAGAAGGCTTTTACTGCTACTCCAA
This sequence comes from Candidatus Izemoplasmatales bacterium, assembly GCA_034007385.1. Taxonomy (GTDB): domain Bacteria; phylum Bacillota_I; class Bacilli_A; order Izemoplasmatales; family Hujiaoplasmataceae; genus UBA2289. Next base: position 47,088 of record JAVEQW010000002.1, on the reverse strand, counting down.
ATATGAATTATCAAGAAGTAACTCAGGGGCATATTAAATTAACTAATAGACCAGTAATCGTTGGTTTTGGTCCTTCCGGCATCTTTGCTGGATTGCTTTTAGCTAGAAGAGGGTACAAACCAATAATTATAGAAATGGGTTTAGATATTGATAATCGAGATCAGAAATTTTCTGAGTTTTTAGCAACTAGAAAGTTTAATAAACATGCTTCAATTCAGTTTGGAGAAGGGGGAGCCGGAACATATTCTGATGGAAAGTTAACAACTTCAATCAGTGATTTAAGATGCAGATATGTCTTAAAAACTTTGGTGGAACATGGTGCAGAAGAAGATTTAATTTACATTAACAAGCCCCATGTTGGCACTGACAAATTAAAAGAAATTATTAAGAATATTAGAAAAGAAATAATCTCTCTTGGAGGAGAGATTAGATTTGATTGTAAGTTGACTGACTTCCTTATCGAAAACAACACTCTAGTGGGAATTGAGATTAACGATGAAGAGGTATTGAAAACAGAGACTTTATTATTAGGTATAGGACACAGTTCTAGAGAGACCTTCGATCTAATAAAGAACTCAGGCTTTAATATCACAAGAAAACCATTTTCTGTTGGTGTTAGAATCGAACATCCACAAGAGATGATCAATAAATCTCAATATGGTAAATCATACAATCATCCTGCTCTAGGGGCAGCTGATTACAAATTATCTTATCATGACCCTTCAGGTAGATCGGCTTATACTTTTTGCATGTGTCCAGGAGGATATGTTGTTTGTGGTGCATCTGAAGTAGGTGGATTAGTAACCAATGGAATGAGTGAAAGTAAACGTGATAATCATAATGCTAATTCAGCTGTTTTAGTCAACGTCCAAACTGATGATTTTCCTGGAGATGATGTACTAGCTGGGATGTACTTTCAGAGAAATCTTGAGAAAATAGCTTTTGAAAAGGGTGGAAATAATTACGATGCGCCTGCTCAACTAGTTGGAGATTTCTTAACGAATAGAAGAAGCAATACAATAAGATCGGTTTTACCTACATATAAACCAGGAGTAACCTTAGTTGATTTTAATGAGATATTACCTAATTTTGTCACTTCAACTTTAAAGAATGCTTTATTAGACTTTGATAAAAAGATAAAAGGTTTTGCGATGGCTGACGCTATCATGACTGGGGTAGAAACAAGGTCTTCATCTCCAGTTAGAATAATTAGAGACAATCTCCATGAAACCAATATCAATGGAATTTATCCAATGGGTGAAGGAGCTGGATATGCAGGAGGTATTATGTCATCTGCAGTAGACGGAATTAAAACAGCCGAATTTATCATCCGAAAATATGCGAGTTTTAATAAATAAGACTATTATTTGAGTCAAATGTTTTAATTATAGCTTTTTGTTTGCTATAATAATTTTTAATGAGGTGGACTTATGGAACAAGCACGATCGGACTTATTAGGAAAATATGATGTAAAAAAAGCCTTGATACAATTATCTATTCCAGCAACATTTGCTATGATAGTAACGGCTCTATATAATCTTGTTGATACAATATTTGTAGGAAGAGGCGCAGGGGATATTGCCATTGGTGCTCTTTCAATTGCTAATCCGGTACAAATGATTGTCATGGCTTTTGGATTAATGATAGGTATTGGATCATCATCAATATTTTCGCGTGCTTATGGTAGAAATGACAACGAAACTATGAGACGTAGTGTCAATACCGCTTTATTAATGGGTGTCGTTTTGTCAGTCGTTTTTGCAGTACTGGGATTAATATTTTTAGATGAAATGTTATATTTTTTTGGAGCTACAGAAGGTAATATAGGTTATGCACATGATTATTTATTCTACATTTTAATTGGCTTGATACCATTCTCTCTTTCTGTAATTTTTAACAATCTCGCCAGAGCGGAAGGAAGGGCCAAAATAGCAATGGTTTCGATGATTATTGGAGCCGGTGTAAATATAATCTTAGACCCGATTTTTATCTTTGACTGGGGATTGAATTTAGGTGTCAAGGGAGCAGCAATCGCAACGATTATTGCTAAAACAGCCTCATTTATTTATGTTTTTGCAGCATCATTGTCTACCCGTTCAAAACTACATATTAATCTAAAAAAGATCCATGAAGTTGATTTCAAAATGATTGGGGAAATAACTGCTATCGGCTTTCCTTCATTTATCAGAAATGGTCTTGGAGCAGTACTAGTAATATTGGTAAATAATTTAATAGGTAAGTATGTTATAGACGATCCAGATATATATATTTCTATTTTTGGCGTAGTCAATCGATTGTTGATGTTTTTGTTGATGCCTGGTTTTGGTTTAGTCCAAGGATTACAACCGATTGTCGGTTACAATTTTGGCGCAAAACTATATCAGAGACTTTACGATGTTATCTCTTATACTAAGAAGTTGATGCTGATTTATTTTATAGGTGCAATGACAGTCTCTTTAGTTTTTGCAAGACAATTATTTCTACTCTTTTCGGAAGAACAGAATGAAATATTCATGACAGCTGGACCAATTGCTTTGAGGTGGGTCAGTCTAGGTTTTGTTTTGATTAGTTTCCAAATTATTTTGTCAAGTGTTTATCAAGCAATGGGCTATCCGGTTAGAGCATTCTTGGTTGCTATGTCTAGGCAGTTTATACTCTTTATACCATTAGTTTTACTATTTACATATTTATTCGGAGTACAAGGTATTTGGTTTACTTTTATGGCTTCGGATCTAATTGCAGGATTCTTATCATATATAGTGTTTAAATATGAAATGAAAGATTTAAAGAAGAAGATACCTCTAGATATGAAATTATCTTATTAAAAGGAGAATAAGTTATGAAAAAAGTAGATTTAATTTTACTAGAATCATGGGAACAAGAGTTTAAAGACAACATTCAAAAAACAATTTTGAGACGAGCACTCAATAACAATGAATTGCAGACAATAGCCATTAAACAAGAAAACGTACCAAAAACAAGTTTCAAGTTTTCAAAAGAAATTCAGACTTTACCTGTAGCTAACCAACAAAAATCCGGTAGATGTTGGATTTTTGCCGGTTTGAATGTGTTAAGAGAAATAATTGCAAAAAAATACGGACTAAAAGATTTTGAACTTTCTCAAAATTACATTGCATTTTATGACAAGTTGGAAAAGATTAATTATTTTATTGAAAGCATTGATGATTTCTTAGATGCTGATAAGGATGATAGAACACTTCAGCATATAGTAAGAACTGGTATCCAAGATGGTGGTCAATGGGACATGTTTGTTTCGTTAGTGGAGAAATATGGTGTTGTACCAAAGGAAGCTATGGACGAAACAGCCAATAGTTCATCCACAAGAATAGTTAATCAATTAATAAATGTTAAATTAAGAAAGTATGCTTCAATGGCAAGAAAGAATCCTGAAGGAAGAGAAAAATACAAAGAAGAAACCTTAAAAGTCTTGTATGATTTTCTACTAAGTAATTTTGGTAATCCGCCCAAGAAATTTGATTTTGAATACGTGGATAAAGAGAATAACTATTATTTAATTGAAGATTTAGATCCACACAAATTCTTTACTGAATATATTGGTAGTTCATTAGGCGATTATGTAAGCATTATTAACGCACCTACTCAAGATAAGCCATTCAATAAAACTTTTACGGTGGAATACTTAGGTAATGTAGTAGAAGGAAGAACAATTAAGTATTTAAACTTAGAGATGTCTAAACTAAAAGATAAAGTCCTAAAACAACTAAGCGATGATGAAGTTGTATGGTTTGGTAGTGATGTTGGTTATTTTGGCGATCGTGATCTAGGTGTTTGGGATGATAGTCGCTACGATTATAGTAATATCTTTGAGACTAGCTTTGAGCTAGATAAAGAATCTATGTTAGATTATGGGCATTCGCAAATGAATCATGCTATGGTTATTACCGGTTTCGCTTCAAAAAATGGGAAACCAATCAAATATAAAATCCAAAACTCATGGGGAGATACTTCCGGAAAAAAAGGTTACTATTTAGCATCAGACTCATGGTTTGACAGATTTGTCTATCAAGCAGTTATCAATAAGAAGTATCTCACAGAAGAAGAATTAAAAATATGGGAAGAAGAACCTATTAAGTTAAAACCTTGGGATCCAATGGGTTCTTTAGCTGATTAACCATGGCTGTAATTTTTAGTGATAATAAAAACCCTTATTTCAACTTAGCTTTAGAAGAATACTTATTAAAGAACAGTTCTCTTGATGAAGATATTCTTTTGTTTTGGCAAAGTGATAAAGCTTTTGTTTTTGGCCGTAATCAAAATCCTTTTGTAGAAATAAACCCAAAATATTTTGATTTAGATATTCCGATAATCCGAAGAGTTTCGGGTGGAGGAACAATCTTCCATAGTTCCAATGATTTAGTTTTTTGTTTCATAACCAAAAACTATGAAAAGAAAATAAATGATTATGAGTACTTTTTGAATCCAGTAATAAAAGCTCTAAAAAGATATAATCTAAATGTATCTTTTAAACCGAAATCACATCTATATATAGGTGAACATAAAATATCAGGTAACGCACAAGCTTTTATTAACAATAAACTTCTTCATCATGGGACCTTATTAATTGATTCAGATTTAAAGATCATAAACGAAGCGCTAGTTAATTACACTTTCAATACAAAAGGTAATCACATACTTTCTAACAAGCAAATAGTCGCAAATATTGATCAATTTCTGGAAGAACCATGTAGAGTCAATGAACTTATGGGTTATATTATCGACGAGGCAGTAAAGCTAATGAATTTGAACAATCATTTATTTAGTTTAAAAGAAGAAGAACTCTCTTTAATAAATGATTTAGTGAAATCGAAATATACTACATGGGAATGGAATTTCGGAAAGACAAAACCATTTGAAGTAGAGATGGAGTTTGGTTCAAGTAAAGCAAAGCTGTTTATAGAGAATGGCATCATCAAAAATGTAACCAGTAAGAAATTTGACCACTTAATAGGGTTACAGTATTACAGCAAAGATTATTTTGAAAAAATTAAACAGATATAAGAAAACTGCACTTTTTTTAAAAAGTGCAGTTTCATTTTTTAAATATGAATCGGTTTGTCAATAATTCCAAGAGCAGCTTCATGATAAATTTCAGAAATTGTAGGGTGTGGATGTACAGATTTTGCAATTTCGTCTGCAGTACCTTCAAGTTTCATTACTACAACTGCTTCAGAGATTAAATCACTGGCATTATCCGCTAAAATATGAACTCCTATAATTTCATTATACTTTTTATCAGCGATAATTTTTATAAATCCATCACGTTCATTTGCGGATAAGGCTTTACCGTTTGCTTGTAAAGGAAATACAGAAGTTTTATAATCTAAACCTTTTGTTTTAGCCATTTTTTCGGTTAAACCTACTTGTGCAATTTCTGGGAATGAATATATGGCTGAAGGAATTTGGTCGTAGTTAAGTTTTTCTTCATGTCCTAGTATATGATTTACTGCGATTATTCCTTGATGACTCGCCACATGAGCTAACATCATCTTGCCATTAACATCACCAATAGCATAAATGTTAGGTATTGATGTTTGCATAAAATCATTTATTTCAACAAATTTATTTTTAGTTTTTAAGTTTAATTTGGAAAATGAATTTGTGTTAGCCTTCATCCCAACCGATAATAAGACTTTTTGTGCGGAAACAGTTTTTTCATTATTATCTTTATCTTTATAGACAACTCCACTATCAGTTATTTTTGTAACTGTTGATTCTGTTAGTACATCTATTTTTGCTTTCTTTATAATTTTTAGCATATTTTCCCGTACGTCATCATCAACGTTTAACAGTATTTCTTTTTCTCTTTCGATAATTGTGACCTTACTGTTGAAAGCAGAGAATATTGTCGCAAACTCTAAACCAATAACTCCACCACCAATGATCACTAACTCGCTTGGTACTTTATCAATATCAAGTAGTTCTTTAGATGTCATTAAAAATTTTGATTTATATGCATCTTCTAAACCTTCTATAGGTGGTAAAATTGGTGAAGCTCCAGTGGAAATGATAATGTTTTTTGCTTTAATCTTTGTATCATTTACAATTATTTCATTTTTTGAGACAACTTCACCTTCGCCTGTGAAAATATCAACCTTATTCTTGTCTAATAACATCTTCACTCCGCCAGTCAATCTTTTGACTATACGATCTTTTCTTTTTATGATATTATCCCAATTTGGTTTAATGATAGACTTATCTTCAACATCGATTCCATAATCTTTAGCATTCATGAATTCCGTATACACTTTTGCGCTTTTTAACAATGCTTTTGTTGGTATGCAGCCCCAATTCAAACATACACCACCGATAGCTTCCTTTTCAATGATTGCGACCTTAAGGTTATTTTGTGCAGCTTTAATAGCTGCAACATAACCTCCGGGTCCAGCTCCTAATACTACTACATCATACTCTTTCATAAATATCAACTCATTAACAATAGTAGAGGATCTTTTAGATACTTCTTATAAGCAATCATAAATCTTCCACCATCGGCTCCATCAATTATTCTATGATCGAATGTTAATGAAAGAGGGGCTATGTCTCTTATGACTATTTCGTTGTTTTCAACTACAGGTTTTTTCATGATTTTACCAATGCCTAAAATTGCGACTTCAGGATGTTTGATAACAGGCGTACCTGATATGGCATCGAAAGCTCCAAAATTAGTAATTGTTATTGTGCCGTTTTGTAGTTCGTTTAATTGAATTTTTCTATCTTTAGCTAATGTAGACAGTCTCTCTACTTCATTTGCTATTTCAAATAAACTTAGCTTATCTACATTTTTTATATTAGGTACTATTAACCCGTCAGGTGTATCAACAGCTATTCCAACATTGATATCTTTACGATAAATTATTTCTTCATTTACTGAATCGAAAGAGCTGTTAAAGATAGGGTATTCTTTAATAGACTTAACTAAAGCTTTAATTATGAAAGCCATATATGTCAGCTTAACACCTTCTGTTTTAGCCATTTCTTTATATTCGTTTCTAAATTCAACAAGTTTTGAAACATCAAGTTCGTCAATTAGAGTTGTATGAGGAATAACTTGTTTTGATAGAGTCATAGCTTTTACAACGCTCTTTCTAAGCGTTGAAATTTTTTCTCTGCGATCACCATTATTTTCTTTAACTGTCGGCACTTCAATCTTGGTGGGTTGAACAACAGATGTGTTTTTAGTAGGTTGGTTTTCTAGTTTTTCTAAGTCACTTTTTAATACTCTACCATGTTCTCCGGAACCTTTAACTGTCTTAATATCAACACCTAAGTCACCAGCAAGTTTTCTTGCTACTGGAGTTGCTAGAACTCTTTCAGATTTGCTAGAAGAAACAATTTCTTCATTAGAGGATGCTATTACTTCTTCAGACACTTCCAACTTACCTACTACTCCAGCTTCATCACTTTCGCTTTCTTCATTTTCGTCAACTGGCACTGCTTTTTCTTCGGTATCTTCAGTTCCGTCATCTATTACAGCTAAAACATCGCCTACATGAACGATTTCTCCTTCTTTAGGTCCTAATTCAATGATTTTACCATCTACAGGGACAGGGATTTCCGCATTAACCTTATCGGTTTCGACTAATACTAAAGTATCTCCCTCTTTAATTTTATCTCCAACTTTGAAACTGTATTCTAGAATCTTACCTTCATGAATACCTTCTCCAATGTCTGCAAATTTGAACTTATACATAATATACCTCCTTAAGCTTCAAAAGCCATTATGTTTTTGGCTTCATAAGCTATTTGTTCTGGATCAATAATGAAATGCGGCTCACCCTTTGGAAGGGGAACGGTAATATCAAAACCAGTCAATCTCTTAGGCGCTGCTTCTAGATATAGAAAAGCTTTTTCATTAATTAACGAAATAATTTCAGCAGCCGGTCCAAAAGACTTCACCGCTTCATGTACGATTAATACTCTACCAGTCTTCTTTACTGAGTTAATAATAGTTTCTTGATCGATAGGCGAAATAGTTCTTAAATCAATTATTTCTGCATTCACATCAGGAACTAAATCCATTGCTTTTTCGACTTCTCTAACTAAAGCTCCCCAAGCAATTATTGTTATATCATTACCTTTTTTAACTATTCTTGCTTTTCCAATTGGTACTTCATACATTTCATCTGGAACCTCTTGTTTAAAAGCTCTGTAAATTCTCTTAGGCTCCATAAATATTACTGGATCAGGATCATTAATCGCAGCTATCATCAATCCCTTTGCATCGTAAGGAGTTGAAGGGATAACTAATTTTAAACCTGGAATGTGTGCATATAGAGTTTCTAAACTTTCTGAGTGATGTTCAAGGGCTTTTACACCGCCTCCATAGGGCATTCTTATAACCATAGGCAAATGATATTTTCCTCTTGATCGATTTCTGAATCTAGCAACATGAGTTACTATTTGATTATAAGCAGGTAAGCTAAAGCCTGAAAATTGCATTTCTACTACAGGTTTTAAACCATTAACAGCCATTCCAACAGCGCTACCTACGATAGCTGCCTCGGCGATTGGCGTATCAAACACTCTTTCTTCACCGTACTTTTTTTGCAGACCGGCTGTAGTTCTAAATACACCGCCTTCATAACCAACATCTTCACCGTAGACAACTACGCTTTTATCTTTTTCCATCGATTGATCTAAAGCTTCATTAATCGATTGTAAAATAGTTTTATTTGGCATTATTCGTTACCTCCTTGTTTCAAGTACTCTTTATAATACTCCATCTGCTCAATCAAGTTCGGAGTCATATTTTCGTAAGTATACTCAAAAATTTCTTCTAGCGATACTTCGCCAGTTTCTTCAACATGTTTAAATGTATCAAGAACATTTTGTTTATGTTCTTCGTATAGTTCTTCATCTTTTTTATCTGACCATAACTTTTTATCAATCAAGTACTTCTTAAAACGTTTGATTGGATCTTTTTCCATCCATTTTTCAACTTCTTCATCCTCACGATAAAGTTTAGGATTATCAGAAGTTGTATGAGGCCCGATACGATATGTCACAGCCTCGATTAGTGTAGGTCCATCTCCTTTAATAGCTCTTTTTCTAGCTTCTTCAACAGCTAGATACATAGCTAGAGGATCATTTCCGTCCACCTGAATGCCAGGAATACCGTACGCAACTGCTTTTTGTGCTAAAGTCTTAGCCTTTGTAGCTTTATGTCTTGGTGTTGAGATAGCATATTGATTATTTTGGATAATTGTTATCATAGGAACATCAAAAGTAGCAGCAAAATTCATACCTTCATGGAATTCTCCGTGAGATGTACCCCCATCACCAATGAAGACAATTGCTACTTCGTCCTTCTTCTGTAATTTGCTTGCATATGCTACGCCAGCAGCATGATTAATCTGAGAGCCAATTGGCACGTTAATTGGCAAGACTTTCACTTCATCGGCATATCTTGATCCTCTTTCATTACCATACCAATATAAAAAGGCTTGTTCGAGAGTCACTCCTTTATATAGCATTGCATTAAACTCTCTAAAAGCAAGTACTAACCAATCATTATCCTTTAAAGCGGCCATAGGACCTACTTGAGCTGCCTCTTGCCCAATATTCGGAGCATAAGTCAACATTCTACCTTGTCTTTGAAACTGCAACGCCTTTTCATCAGCAACTCTACCCAAAACCATAGTACGATACATCTTCAATAAGGTATCCTTGCTGATTTTCGGTTCTAATTTATCATTAACGATTTTTCCTTCATGATCCAATATTTGTAGCATTTCGCCTTTTAAAGGATCATACTTTTCGAATAACATTTTATAAAACCCTCCTTAAAAATTGTAATGATTAAAAAATCATTCTTACACTAATATTATATGATATTTGCTCAAATAACCGAAGGCATATGCTCTATAAGTTAGCATATGCTAACCTATAAATCTCTATAAGATGATTATTTAAAAATAAAGTAAAAAAAACTAACGCATTTGTATCGAAATAATCAATGTAAATGTTATAATATAACTTGGAGGTATTGAATATGATTGTAGGGAATTTTAATGATTTATTAGCGAAAAAAATAGATTCGCCTGAAGCGAGAAATGCAGCTATGAAGGTTTTGGTTTCACCAGAAACAGGTTGGCAAGATTATGTTATGAGAGTAGTGGAAGTTGAGAAGGATGGATTTACTCCAAAACATTCACATCCTTGGCAACATATTAATTATATTATCGAAGGTGAAGGAGTTTTGATGATTGACAACTTTGACAATCCAGTTAAAGCTGGTTCTTTTGCCTATGTTCCTGCAGATCACATACACCAATTTAGAAATGTTGGTGACAAAACATTCAAGTTTATCTGTATAGTACCGAAAGAGGGACATAAATAATCTGCTTACGGTTTATTTGTTAATTTAAAATTAAAAAACTAAAAAATTTAATTCTGTATTTTATGCCTAAATATAGGCAAAAACCGCTGTCAATTAATGATTGCGGTTTTTATATTTTTATAATGGATTTTAATTTTTAAAAATAAAGAATATTTAGTGAATTTTACTCCATATTTATTAGATTTAAGTGTCAAACCAAACAAGAAAGCTTTAGAGGAATTAGGTTTCTAAGCATATTATTTGAAAATATTTCGAATTCGAAATATAATTGTATTGTAATCAAGGAGGTTTTATTATGAACAAGCTAAAAGGAATTCATCATGTGACTGCCATTACAAGTAGCGCTGAAAAAATATATGCATTCTTTACTTTCATATTAGGTTTAAGATTGGTAAAGAAAACAATCAATCAAGATGACATCAACACATATCATTTGTTCTTTGCAGATGATATAGGCAGTCCAGGAACCGATGTTACATTTTTTGATTTTCAAGGAATTAATAAACACACAAAAGGTACAGATGAGATTGGGCGTATTGGTTTAAGAGTTAAGTCTGATAAGGCAATATCATATTGGAAAAAGAGATTTGATTTTTATAAAGTTCAGTATCAGGAGTTGAATTTGTTTGATAGATTAGCAGTTTTCTTTGAAGATTTTGATGGGCAAGAATACGCTTTAATCTCTGATGAGAATATTGACGGTATCAAAGGTGGTATACCTTGGAAGAAGGGACCCGTACCTGATGAATTTGCAATCATTGGTCTAGGACCAATATTTCTGAGAATTAAGGACATAGATAAAATTGAAATTGTTCTTACAGAATATTTAGGGATGAAAAAAATAAAAAAAGATAATAATCTATACCTTTACGAAATGGGTCAAGGCGGCAATGGTGCTTCAGTGATTATTGAAGAGTCAGATCTACCTAGGACATGGCAAGGTTATGGCGGAGTTCATCATGTTGCATTTAGAATTGAAGATGAGAAAGAGTTATATGAATGGATTGGTAGGCTAAATAGTATCAAAGCAAGGCACTCTGGTTTTGTCGATCGTTTTTACTTCAAATCACTTTATACTAGATTATACCCAAATATTCTTTTTGAATTTGCTACAGAAGGACCTGGATTTATTGATGATCAAGAAGAGTACGAGTTTTTAGGTGAAACATTGGCTCTACCTCCAAAATTCAGAAACCAAAGGGAAGCGATTGAAAAAATAGTCAGGCCAATTAATACAGTAAGAAGTAATTTAGATATAAAAAAGGAGTATTACTATGAATGATTTAAAAACAATCACAATTTTATTTAGAGCTTATAACTCATTAGAAAAAATTATTAGAGATGATGTATTTCAGTATGGATTAAATGTTTCTGAATTTGGGGTATTGGAAGCTTTATATCATAAGCAGCAATTAAGTGTTAAAGCTATAATTGATAAAGTATTAGTTCCTAATAGCTCTATGTCTTATGTTATTGAAAACTTGGTCGCTAAAAACTACATCCAAAAAGTGCAATCTGAGAAAGACAAGAGGAGTTATCTTTTATCTTTAACCGATATTGGAAGAAATTTAATGGATAAGATTTTCCCAATTCATAAAACCAACATGAGAAAAATCTTAGATGTCCTAGAAGAAACAGAAGAAATAGCTTTACAAAAAGCATTGGTTAAAATTGGAAAATTGAGTAAGAAATAATGAAAAATATCTATATTAAAGGTTCTAACTCAAATCTATTAATCATGCTTCACGGCACTGGTGGAGATGAAAAATCACTTATAGAAGTAGCCAAATATATTGATCAAAATGCTTCTGTTTTGGGGATAAAAGGTAATGTCAGCGAGAATGGAATAAATCGATTCTTTAGAAGATTTAGACCCGGTGTTTTTGATATTGATAACTTAATTGAAGAAACTAAGAACTTATATAGTTTTATATCGGAGTTTATAAATGAAAATGGGTTTACAGAAGATAATATAGTTATCATCGGTTACTCTAATGGAGCTAACATCTTAGGATCGATGCTTTATCATTATGGAAAAATATCTAACGGAGCAGTTTTGATGCATCCTATGATTCCAATAAAAAATTTCCCAGTTGCAAATCAAAATGAAGGTAAAATATTAATTACTTCTGGTATCAATGATCCACTTGTATCAAATAGTGAGACAAATGAATTAGTAAATATCATAAGTCAAGCTGGCGGTGAAGTAATACACTTAAGCTTTAGCGAAGGACACAGTTTATCGTTAACAGAATTGAATGAGATTAAGAAATGGTATAATAAATTATAGAAATCTATCTTAAGATAGGTTTTTATTTTTTTCTTTCTTGTATATTTTAAACTGATAATATAAAATGAGACCTATAAGCAATTAATTAAAAGGAGATAGACGTGAAATATAAGACTTTGATAGATCAAATGACCTTAGAAGAAAAAGCCAACTTTATGTCAGGTAAAGATTTTTGGACTACTGAAAGTTTAGAGAGACTCGGTATACCAAGTATTTTTCTTTCTGACGGACCTCACGGATTAAGAAAACAGAAAGAATCTCCAGATCATGCAGGGCTTAATGAAAGTCTTCCTGCTACATGTTTTCCTACAGCCACAACTGTAGCTAACAGTTGGGACACAGAATTAGCAGAAACGTTAGGTAAATATCTTGGAAATGAGGCTAGAGCTCAAAACGTAAATGTTTTATTGGGTCCAGGAACAAATATCAAGAGAAATCCTTTATGCGGAAGAAATTTTGAATATTTTAGTGAAGATCCTTTACTGGCAGGAAAATTGTCAGCTGCTTATATTAGAGGTATTCAATCTACTGGTGTTTCTGCATGTTTAAAACATTTCGCCGCAAATAATCAAGAATTCAGAAGAATGGTAGTAGAATCTGTGATAGATGAACGAGCATTGAGGGAAATCTATTTAAAGCCATTTGAAATTGGGATAAAAGAGGGCGACTTAAAATGCCTTATGTCTTCATATAACCGTTTGAACGGTGATTATACTAACGAGAACATCCATTTAATGAGGGATATATTAAGAAACGAATGGAATTATGAAGGTGTGGTTGTTACTGACTGGGGCGGTTCAAATGATAGAGTCAAAGGTTTGATAGCAGGAAACTCTTTAGAAATGCCATCAACTTCAAAAGAAACCAATGAACAAATTGTTGAAGCCATTAAGAATGGTTTGATTGATGAAAGTATCCTTGATGAAAACTTGGATTTGCTTTTAACGCTAATATTTGACACTAAAGATATTAATAACTTAAATGAAACATTCGATATTGAAGAGCATCATCTAATGGCAGAAAAAGTTGCACTAGAATCGATGGTTTTGTTAAAAAACAAAAACAATATATTACCTTTAAGTAATAAAGCCAAAGTTGCCATCATTGGTGATTTTGCAAAGAATCCGAGATATCAAGGGGCCGGTTCATCAATCGTTAATCCGACAAAACTTGATGATACAATCTCTATAATTGAGCAATTTGACATTAAGTATATTGGATATGAACCTGGCTTTAACAGGTATGGTAAGAAAAATAATAAGTTAAAAGGCAAAGCCATAAGCCTTGCTACGAATTCTGACGTGATTCTACTTTATCTTGCCTTAGATGAGTATAGTGAAGTAGAAGGAATGGACAGAACAAACATGTCTTTACCTGAAAATCAGCTTATGTTACTTGAATCACTACTGAAACTAGACAAGAAAATCGTAGTTGTTCTAGCTTGCGGTAGCGCTATAGAAATGCCTTGGGCAGATAAGGTAGATGCGATATTGCATACTGCTTTAAGCGGACAAGCTGGCGCTAAAGCGGCTCTAAAAATTTTGACGGGAATTGAAAATCCTAGCGGCAAACTTTCCGAAACATATGCAAATAAGCATGAAGACTATCCGAGCTCACCATACTTTCCGGGAAAAGAGGAATCTTCAGAGTATCGTGAAAGCATTTTTGTTGGTTATCGTTATTTTGATTCCAATAATCACTTAGTAAGATACCCTTTTGGATTCGGATTATCATATACAAACTTTCTTTACAGTAGTTTGAAATTAGAAAGCAATAAACTTACTTTCAATTTGAAAAATATCGGGGATAGAACCGGTAAGGAAGTAGTCCAAGTATATATCCGAGCAATTGATTCTAAAGTATATCGGCCATTTAAAGAACTTAAAGCTTTTAAAAAAGTTGAAATCAAACCTAATGAGACTGCGTTGATAGATATACATCTCGAAGATGACATGTTTAAAATTTATGATATCGAAACTAAATCTTGGGTTATAGAAGAATTAGATTACGAAATAATGGTCGGATCATCTTCAAAGGAAATTCATTTAAAAACAACAATCTATAAAGAGGGAATAACTTTAAATCCTAACTTAAACGAGACCATAATACCTTCATACTACTCTCAAAAGATAAAAAATATCAGTAAAGACGAGTTTGAGATTTTATATGGAAAGCAACTTCCTAACCCTAACACGTTCTTTTATAAAAAGAATCGTTTGATAGTTAATTATAATACTACTGTTTCATACTTGAAATATTCTAAAGGTTTTACAGGTAGAATGGTGTATTTAGGGATAAAGACAATAATTAAGTTCTATAACTTAACAAACCAAAGAGAGAAAGCTAACTTCC
The DNA here is from genome assembly GCA_034007385.1 of Candidatus Izemoplasmatales bacterium. Taxonomy (GTDB): domain Bacteria; phylum Bacillota_I; class Bacilli_A; order Izemoplasmatales; family Hujiaoplasmataceae; genus UBA2289. Next base: position 32,065 of record JAVEQW010000002.1, on the reverse strand, counting down.
TAATAATGGGAGTTCAACATCTGCCTTTACGTGGGTTGGCAAGAATGTCAGCTGGAAGGATTAGTCACGGACAACTTGATGGGCTAATCATGATGTTTAATGGAAACTTTTTTAAAGGTTTTAAGAAATATCGTCAAGAAACAAAAATCAAAAAAAATAAAGCCGCTTAAGATTGCGGCTTTTTGCTTGCTTCTGCATTAATATCTTTAATGAATAGTCTTTTAATATTTTGTATTCTACCAAACACTATTACTTTGTCTTCGTTAAGTATAACGTCATCTTTTGTAACGTTTGCATTTGTTTCTCCATCCCTTATAATGGCTAAAACGTTAACCATATAGGTTTTTCTTATATTGCTGATTTCCAGAGTGGTATCTTCCAAAACTTCTGGAACACGCAATACTTGAACTTGAGTAATCGAGTTTTTCCAACATTATCTAATACTTCAATAATATTTACGCCACTACCGTAAATAAATCGATTGGTAATTCTTTCGACAATTCCTCTAAAAAGTCTTTCAAATACTTTCGATTTTTTTAGAATATAAACTAGTATAAAAAAAGCACCAATTACTAAAAAGAACTTAAGAACATCTGATGAATTTGCACTTCCTAAGGTTATAAATACGTTGACTAAAACGGAAATAACAGTAACATTAAGAATAAAACCGGAAAGCATAGTTATATTAGCGATTCTTCTTCTAACTCTTGAACTTACGATCAACTCAGCTTCTTGAGTGGTAAAACCGCTATTGGTAAATAATGATATCACTTGAAATCTTGCTTTATCATTTGTTAGTCCAGTCAATCTAAAAATGATAGTGAATATTTCAATAAAAATAACATAAACCAGAATAATTGATAAACCCATTAAAATTAATGCATTAATCCCCATATCTTCACCCCTTATATTCTATTATATCTTTTTATCAACTATTTTATAAGTATTTGAAAGAAAAAATATAATAAACAAATAAAGACCTATATACTTAAAAACAAACCCTAAGTGTGGTATAATATTATCGAGATTAAATTTGAAAGGAGCTTTTTTATGAAATTAGAAAAAAGAACTGAAACATTAAAGTCAGTTAGAGAAAGTAATAAAATACCGGGGGTTTTATTTGGCAAAACAATTGAGCCGGAAGCAATTCAAATTGATGAGAAGGATTTTAAAGAAGCATTTAAGAATTTCGGTTTAACCCAGACTTTTGAAGTCAAGTTAGGAAGAAAGAAGCATAATGTATATATCAAAGATATTCAAAGACATCACATTAATCACAATCTATTTTTAAATGTTAAATTATTAAAAGTTGTCGAAGGCGATTTAATCCATTCACACTTACCAATTCATTTGCTTGGTAAAGAGAAGATCGAAAAACCAGGTATCATTGTCCAACTACTTTCTGACAGTATTGAAGTTGAGTACGGTATTGGTAGTTCAATTAATCATATTGATTTAGATGTTTCTAATCTAAAAGTCGGTGATTCTGTTACTGTAGGAGATTTAAGTATTCCTGAAGGGATAAATGTGCTTGATGACCATGATAAGGCAGTTTTAAATGTCAGTGAAACTAAATATGTTGAAGAAGAACAAGAACCTGAAGAAGAAGTAGACGCAATGGATGTTGAAGTTATCACTGAAAAAGATAAAACCAAAGATAAAGACAAAGAATAGTTAGAATATAAAGAAAGCTAGTAAACGATAAGGTTTACTAGCTTTTTTTAATTAACATAATCTTCAGGTCTTCCCCAAATTAGAGCTACCAAATCAGGCCTATCAACAAAAGGATTACGATTATTTTGATAAGTGTAAATTAGTTGATTCCTAAGAATCTCTCTTTCAGAAACTGGATCTTCTTCATGCCATCTCAATAGATCATCTAGATCACCATATAAAGGTAGTTTAGATAATTTGTCTGAATCAGGATTATTGATTAATTCCAAATCAACCATGTCTCCCTCTTCGCCCTCGTAGCGAACTGCCATATAAAACAACATTCTTGCGACATCGCCTTTTACTTCATCTCTTGGTTCAAAATCCCATGCGTTACATGTGTAATTGCCATAACCAACATGTTCTACATCTGTATCGTCTCCATCATTACAATCTTCAAACATTCGATTATTCTTTATAGAGTTCATTGTTCTTTCTTCAGACACTAAATGGTGCAAATCAGTGTGAGCTCCCATCGCTAAAACTGAAGTGGTACCCTCTTTGATTTCAAAGTCACCTCTAGATTTAGACCAAACATGCTCGCGGTTCCATTCAATAGTCTTAAGTTCTCCCTCAATTTCCATTTCGCAGAAATCCGGAGGATTGGTTGTATCTTGACAGTCTTTATACCAAGAATAATCTGAATAGAATAATAAGACATTATCGTGATTATCAGGATCTTCATCCAGTATTTTTAATAAATCCCAAACATCGGTTTCGTCATCTGTATATGGATATTCTGTATGATCGGTGATTATATCGTTTAGAGCTGCTTTTAATAAATCTCCTTCTAAACCATCGATTGAATCATAATATCCTTCAGGAATATACATTGAACCATCAATATTTTCGATGATTAAAACCGTATACAAGATTTCCGTCAGATTGCCCGCCTCATCAGTAGCCTGAATTTTAAAAGTTTGACTACCCGTTATTGAGATGTCAATTTCATTAACTATAGTTATTTCACAAGTTTCAGCATAATTATCTTCACAATAGATGCCGCTATAGTCGTAATCTCTATCTATTAGATGCTTATCTTTAAGTTGATCTGTTATGATTGTTGGCCCTTCATGGTCAATCAACCTTATAACGATCTTAGTTCCTAAATAATTGTCAATAGCAATAAAAACTCCGATTATTACCATGATTGCGACTAAAACTGTTCGTAATTTCTTATTCATTTAAACTCCTCCTATCATACCTTGTTTAGTCTATTTTAACATATATCTTAATAAAAAAACCCAACGATTTAGTCGTTAGGAGTTTTACGATAATCACTTGGAGAAAATCCAGTGACTTTTTTAAATGAATTAGAAAAATGAGAACTATTAGCAAAATTAAGTAATACGGCAATATCAAGAATATTGTAATCTGTTTGTTTCAATAAGTTCTTTGCTTCACTTATCTTAGTATTAATAATATATTCTGATATTGTCAATCCCATTTCCTTTTTAAACAGTCTAGAAAGGTGCTCTTTAGTAATGAATAACTCTTTGGCAATATCATCTAAAGATATTCTGTTTGTAAGATTCTTTCTAATGTACAAGATAATCTTTCTGATATTGCTGCTATAATTACCTAATGTATATTCTTTAACAGCTTTTGCATAGGTCAAGAGGATTTTGTGAGCTACGTTTTTGATTTCACTAGAAACACTGATTTTACTAATATGAAACTTCAGATTATTGGATATTTTATATGCTAGCATTTGATCAATACCGGCTTTTATAGCCTCTCGATTACAAAGAGCATCAAAAATCATCAGATTCGTTTTCATGTTGGTGAAAGAGTTATTCCTATAAATTAGATGTTGACTAGATAATTGTTGAAAATCTATGGAATTAGCCGATTCTACATCACCGTTTTTAACTATATTTAGTAAGGTTTCTTCGATAATGTTACTGTTTTCAATGTTTTTAATAGTATAGTTTTGGAAAGGAACTTCATCCGGATTAGAGCTGCTAAGTTTTTTTAGTTGCACATTATAAATTTTCATTGAATCAAGGTTAATTTCTTCATAATTCATTAATATGTTACTTAACATGCTTTGTTGAGGCTCGGTAAGAATTTTTAGGTTGTTATAATAATTTTCAACCATTTTTGATTCCTCATTAATAAAGCGATAAGACAAAATGATTTGATCAATGTGATTTTCAAAATCATCGCTAATTAAGAAGGGACCGAAAACAACATTTTTGTTAGATATGAAATAACATAAAAAAGCAAAACCATAGTTATCTTGAATTCTTAAGACTTTAGAGTCTTTGTGGTTTTCAACAATGGTTTGTTTTTCCAAATTCAAATCATTTACAAAAACTTCAGGCAAAACTGGGTAGTCAGTTTCATAGATTTTCTTGTTATCTTCATAAATGGAAAAAGAGATATTTGTCAAGTAGTAAATATTATAGGTAATCTTTTCTAATTTCATTTTTTCACCTTCTTAACAATTATAGAAAAAAATGAAAACGATGTCAATATAATATTTGCAAAAGTTAAAATTTTGTATATTCGAGAGATATAGTTCATTTTTATGGATATAATAAAAAAAGATCGCTAAAATAAGCGATCTTTAATAGGAATTAAATTACAAAATTACCGTTTTTAAATATTTGAACTTCCTTACCGTCCTTTGTAATTCCGACGATGTTCATATCTTCACTACCAAACATAAAATCAGAGTGTGACATGGAATTGTTGTAACCATATTTTTCAAGTTCCTTAATATCCATTGAAGTTCCACCTTTAATATTCATTGGATATGCTCTTCCTAATGCTAAGTGACAAGATGCATTTTCATCAAACAAAGTATTAAAGAAAAGAATATTTGCTTGAGATATAGGTGAATTATAACTAATCAATGCAACTTCACCAAGATAAGAACTACCTTCGTCAAATTCTAAAAGGTTTTTAAGCGTAGATTTTTCTTTTTTTGCATCATAGCTTACTACTTTTCCGTCTTTAAACTCTAACCAGAAATCTTCGATTAGATTACCTTGATAGTCAAGAGGTTTTGTTGCTACAACCTTTCCGTTTACGCCATACTTATGGGGCATTGTGAAATTCTCTTCGGTTGGAATGTTAGGGTTAAATACCACGCCTGTAGTTGCTTTTTCTTGACCGCCAGACCAAACATGATTTTCAACCAATTTTATTGTTAAATCAGTACCTAATGAGTTGGTAAAGTGTAAAGAATCGAATTGATAATCATTAAGAATCTTATTGTGATTGATTAATGATTTATTATGTTTGTTCCACTCTTCAATTGGGTCTGTTTGTTCATTTACTCTCGAAGCGTTAAAAATAGCTTGCCATAATGCTTCATCAGCTTCTTGCTCTTCCATATTAGGAAATACTTTCTTTGCCCAAACAGGATTTGATGCTGCGATGATAGTCCATTGACTACGATTGCCCATCATGTGTTCACGATAAAAATTTAAAGCTTTGCTTGAAGCGATTCCTGCGGCTTGCATCTTATTTGGATCAACACCCTTGTTAGCTCCAGGGATTGGAGAAACAATAGAGATGACACAAGCACCATTATCCACAAAATATCTCATTCTATCAATTGAATATTGAGGTATATCAGATAGAGTTTCTATAGTTTCGTACTCATAAGAGTAACGGCCAACCAGTTCATCTCTCCAATTGATAATAACTCTTCTTGCACCAGCTTCATAAGCTTTTTTTACCACTTTTCTAGCAATATCAGCTGCTTGGGTCGGAGCGTTAACTACAACAATTTGGTCTTTTTGAACGTTTGCACCAATTTTAACAGCTAAATTAGCTAATTTTTCTACTAAAATTTCTTTTGGCATTTTTTTATATCCTTTCTAATCAATTCTAGCATTAATTATAACATGTAATTATTATTTTATAAAAGATTTGTTTTAGTTTCATATGGCATATTGTCATAATATATAAAAAAAATCCTTTTATGGTATAATTTAAATAAGTAAGACTATTATATTATATATATTTTGATTGGAGAATTGATTATGGACGAAAGAACTTATGTTAGTTGGAATTTTATTGAGAATTTTATGATTAAGGCTTTTAATAAAATGGGGGTTCCTGAAGAAGATGCCAAAATATGCGCTGATATTTTGATGGAAAGCGATAGAAGAGGAATCGAAAGCCATGGAGTTAACCGTTTTAAACCAATTTATATAGATCGGATAAAAGCTGGCATTCAAAAACCTATTACTAAAATAGATGTCTTAAGAGAAACAGCTACTACAGCGGTTTTCGATGCTAATGACGGCATGGGGATGGTAGCTAGTTATAAGGCAATGAATCTAGCTATTGAAAAAGCTAAAAAATACGGTATGGGAATGGTTGTAGTAAGAAATTCTACTCATTACGGTATTGCCGGTTACTATGCAACTATGGCTAGTCAAGCTGGTATGATAGGCATTACAGGAACTAATGCAAGACCATCAATCGCACCAACTTTTGGTGTTGAAAATATGCTTGGAACTAATCCATTAACATTTGGAATTCCAACAGATGAAGATTTCCCTTTCGTGCTTGACTGCGCAACCAGTATTACTCAAAGGGGGAAAATAGAATATTTCGCAAAAATAGGTAAAGATACACCACAAGGGATGGTTGTTGGTAGAGATGGGTTAGCGAAAACCGATTCAAATCAAATTTTGAAAGATTTGGTCAATAATCAAGCAGCCTTAGCTCCTCTAGGAGGTATTGGGGAAGAATTGGCTGGATATAAAGGCTATGGCTATGCAACGGTTGTAGAAATATTGAGTGCCGCCTTACAAGCAGGAAGTTTCTTGAAAATGCTGAGTGGTAAAGATGAATCTGGAAATCTAAAACCTTATCACTTGGGACACTTTTTTATTGCAATAGATACAGAAGCATTTATGGGTCTCGAGAGTTTTAAAAAGACTGCAGGCGATATTTTAAGAGATCTTAGAAATAGCGAAGTAGCACCTGGTGAAGAGAGAATATATACTGCCGGAGAGAAAGAATATTTGATTTGGCAGGAAAGAAAGGATAAAGGAGTTCCTTTAAATCAAGCTTGCAAAAGTGATATTATAAAAGTCAATGATATGCTAGGTTTAAATATTGAATTGCCTTTTTAATTAAAACAATGGGTAAATACGATGAAAATATTAAGAAACTAACAAAAATTCAATATCATGTGACACAAGAAAAAGGTACTGAAAAACCCTATGATAATGAGTACAACTCTGAGTTCAGAGATGGGATTTATGTAGACATAATATCCAAAGAAGTATTGTTTTCTTCTAAAGATAAGTTTGATTCTCATTGTGGGTGGCCATCATTTACCAAGCCTATTAAAGGTGAAGTAGTAAAAACAAAGTATGATTTTTCTTTTGGAATGATAAGGACTGAAGTTAGATCTACTGATGCTGACAGTCATTTAGGCCATGTTTTTGACGATGGGCCAAATGGCAATTTAAGGTATTGTATTAATTCCGCTTCTTTAGAATTTATACCCAAAGAGAAGATGGAAGAAAAAGGTTATGGTAAGTATTTGAAACTATTTGAGGAGGACTAGAAGTGAGTGAGCGTCTTAAGAATAACAGACAGGCAATAAAGCCAAACTGGTTAGATTTATATATCGTAGAAAGCGCTAAAAGGCAAGGGTTAGAAAAGCCAAAACAGTTTCTTAGTGTATCTGATGAAAATGTAAAAATATCACTTGATACTGAGTTTCCTAACATCAACCAAAAAACATTATCTGATGTTATAAAATCAAGAAGAAGTTTGAGGGAGTACAATGACTCCTACTTCACTTTTGAAGAATTTTCTTACCTGGTATGGGAAACATGTAGAGTCGATATTATAAGAGAAAATGCAGTTTTCAGAACGATACCTACAGCAGGAGCAACAAATTCCATGGAGACATATGTGTATGTTAATCGGGTTGAAAAACTTAAAGAAGGAATATATCTTTATCTACAAGATACACATCAATTGGCTTTAATAAAAAGAGATAAAAACTTGAGTTCTTTGGTTAATGATTCTTTACTAAAACAACTTAGAAATGCTCAAGCTGTTTTTTTCTTTACTACAGTACCAGCTAGAACTGAATATAAGTATGATTTTTGTGCACATAAAATGATTGCCATAGAAGCTGGTCATGCTTGTCAAAATCTATCTTTAGCAGCTGAAATCATCGACTCAGGAGTATGCGCTATTTGTGCTTATGATCAAGCAAAAGTTGATGCGGTTTTGGGTATTGACGGAGATGAACAGTTCACAATATACTGTGCTACTGTAGGTAAGAAGAAGTAATCAAAACTTAAAGGGGAAACTATCTATGAAAATTAGTGATATTGAGTATCGTACGCTCAAAGAAGTTAATGAAATGCCAAGATTTGATTTAAAGTCGATGCCAAAAAGAGCAAAGTGGTATCTTCAAATCGTTGCTTGGCTATTAAGCATACCGGAAACTTTCATAAGAAGAGTGAAAATAGTGAAAGTGAACATGGATAAAGTAAAAGGACCTTATATATTGCTTTGTAATCATAATAGTTTCTTTGATTTTAAAGTAGCTACTAGAGCCTTCTTTCCACGCAGAGCTAATTATATAGTAGCAGTAGATGGTTTTATAAATCGAGAGAAGCTGATGAGAAACGTCGGATGTCTAGGTAAAAGGAAATTCACCTCTGATCCTGCAATAGTAAGACAACTTAAACATACATTAGAAGTAAATAAATCAATTGCGGTTATCTATCCTGAAGCTAGGTATTCTTTAATCGGCACAACGGCTATTCTACCAGAAAGCTTAGGTAAACTAATAAAGATGTTTAAATATCCCGTTGTTACTTTGATATCTCATGGACACCATCTTCACGAACCTGTTTGGAATTTAATAAAAAGAAAAGTCCCTGTTAAATCAGTAATGACATATTTATTTACCAAAGAGGATTTAGAAGCACTTACAATAGATCAAATCAATTCTAAAATAAAAGGAGCCTTTTATTACAATGACTATGAGTATCAGGTAAACAACAATATTAAAGTCAAAGGTGATAATCGCGCAAAAAATCTTCATAAGGTTTTATATAAATGTCCTCATTGTTTAACTGATTATAGCATGAACAGCGAAAACAATAAGCTTTTCTGTGAAGAATGCCATCATGAATATCATGTAGACGAGTACAATAGATTAAATGAATTAAATGGTGAAACAATCTTTAATTTCATACCTGATTGGTTCGAATGGCAAAGAGAAGAAGTAAGAAAAGAAATTGAAAATAAAGACTATGGATCAACAATTGAAGTAAATATTGATTCGTTGCCAAACAGCACTGGATATTACAGATTGGGTAAAGGAAAATTAACACATAATGAAAAAGGGTTTCTATTAGAAGCTGAATTGCAAGGCGAAAAGTTAGAAGTTCATAAACCTGTGTTAACTAACTATGGAGTACACATAGAATATGATTATTTTGGCAAAGGCGATTGCATAAGTTTTTCTACAAATGATGACACTTACTATCTATATCCACTAAATCAAAAATTATCAGTTACAAAATATCATTTCGCAGTTGAAGAACTTTATAAATTAGCAAATGAAAAATCTACTCAGAGCGAGTAGATTTTTTTAATAATAAGCGATATGTCCTTGGCATCGGGTTTCAGTTCCAATTTGGTAGAATCCATCTTTCTTTAAGATGATTTGACCATTTCCAAAACCGCCAATTCTTTTTTCTATTTTTACATCATGACCACAATGTTTTAAAAACTCGATTGCTGATTCATTGTAAGCTGGTTCTAAAGCAACAGTCTTTAACTCATCCCATCTAAATCTAGGAGCGTCTAAAGCAGCTTGAGGGTCCATTTTAAAGTCAATCATATTCATTAAAACTTGTAGATGACCTTGTGGTTGCATGAAACCTCCCATAACTCCAAAAGGACCGACTGGAAGATTATCTTTCATCAAGAAACCTGGGATAATCGTATGATATGTTTTCTTATTTGGCATTAGGCAGTTATCATGGTTTTCATCCAGCGAAAAGGTGTGACCTCGATTTTGCATAGAAATGCCAGTTTCATCAATTACAATTCCACTGCCAAATCCCATGTAGTTACTTTGAATAAATGATACCATATTTCCATCTTTATCTGCAGTAGCTAAGTATACTGTGCCGCTTTTCTTGTAATCAATCGGATTATGGACTAATGCTTTATCAGTAATATCTTTTCTTCTTAAACTTGCATATTCTTCACTTAAAAGATATTTTGGGTTCATTTTCATAAACTTAGGATCTGTGACATATTTCATAGTGTCTGAAAAAGCGATTTTTATAGCTTCTATTTGTTTGTGGAAAGTTTCAGGATTATTATAATCATATTCTTGATCTTTAAGTAGGTTCAAGGCCATTAATGCTGTGATACCTTGACCATTTGGCGGAATCTCCAAAACATCATAGCCTTTATAGTTAACTGATATTGGTTCAACAAATTCAACATCATAATTAGCTAAATCTTCCTTATCAATAAAACCATTATGTTTTTTCATAAATGAATCAATCTTTTCTGCTAAGTATCCTTTATAAAAACTATCGCTATTGGTATACCCGATTTCTTCTAAAGTTTTAGCTATAAGTTCATTCTTGAATATGTCTCCTGTTTTGTAATACTTATCTCCGTTTTTAAACACTTCAAAGAAATGCTTAAATTCTTCACCTTTATTTTGTTTTTCATAAGTTCGAATAGAATTTTCAAAGTAGATTCCTACATTATGACCTATAGAATATCCTTCTCTAGCTAGTTTAATAGCTGGTTCTAATACTTCAATTAGACTTAAATTGCCAAACCTCTCTATCAACCTAGCCCATGCCTTTGGAGTGCCGGGAACAGTAATGGGAATTACACCAAATTTAGGCATTGTTTCATGATTTAAATTTTTAACTTTTTCTAATGATATATTCCTTGAACTACGTCCCGAGCCATTTAATCCATAAATTTTATTTTCAAAATAAATGATTGCAAAAGCATCGCTGCCAATACCGTTGCTGCAAGGTTCAACAACAGTTAAACAAGCAGCTGTAGCTACTGCTGCATCAACTGCATTACCACCTTTTTTTAATATTTCTAATCCAGCTTGAGCTGCTAACCCTTCAGATGTAGCAACTACTCCGTTTTTAGCATATGTTGCTTGTCTTCTACTTAAAAAATTATTCATAATTCAATCCTTTTATATTATTGGTCCTTCTTGAAAAATGGTAAGTCATCAATGTTATAAGTGTGTGCTAATGGTCTCTTATTTTTTTCAAAGAAAATTCTTAACTCGTTATTATGAACGATAATTAACTGTAAAATAACATTTACAACAATAAAAATAGTTCTGAATAAAAAGAATGTATCAACAGTTCTGTCAATAGCTACAGGATCAGGTCCGAAAAAGTTTGTGAATAAGTTTAAAATGTATGGTTGATATAATGAAAAGAAAACGAAACCATAAACTGCAAACCACATAAAACTTCTTTCATTAAGTTTATAAGTCTTGTTTTGTAATACAACACCAAAAGCAATTAAGGCTGTTACAAAAGATCCAAAAAACGATATTATACCGAATAAGGAAAATGATAATCCGGAAAACTGATATAACATAAAAAAGCCAAATAAACTAAAAATTTGCATAGCATGATAAGCTGTTATCATTTTCGATTCTCTGTAAAAAATAAGACTTATAACATTAAAAGGTATGTATGTTAAAAACATTACAATGAAATAATATTCACCTATATAATTATATTGAGTTAAAACAGCGGTCGCAATACCAGCAATCGCTATAAAAATCCATACAAAAATTTTTCTAACTCCAAAAATCATGTTAATCACCTCGTCATTATTAAATGATACCATAAAAAATCATGATTTTCTATATTAATCAATTACGGATATGATAAAATAGCAATAAGGTGATTAAAATGTATGATAAACTAATTGATTTAATTAATAAGACAGAAAAACCCATAACGAAATATGATTTTATCGAAGCATATGAGAAATTGGGTATTAAAAGCGACTCTTTACTTGAAGTCCATTCTTCCACATCAGCTTTTGGATATATAATTAACAAAGAGTACGATATTTGTGATAGTTTAGTTGAAACCGTCACAAAAGGAGTAATCATTATGATGGGTCATACCGGCGAATTTTCAGATCCAAGCGAATGGGTCAACCCACCAGTGCCAAAGGAATGGCATTCAATGATTAATCGACATAGGAAGCCTTTTGATAAAGATTTGTTTATTCCCGAAAGGATAGGAAAGGTTGCTGCACTTTTTTCAAGATACAAAAATGTTCAAAGAACAAATCATCCAACTCAATCAATGTCAGTTTTAAACAATACAGATGATCCATCTTGGTTGGAGCATGATTTAGATGATACTAAAACACACAATCCACTATCTAAATTGGCTAAAAGCAAAGGCAAGATTCTTTTTATTGGGACAGACTTTAGTTCTTGTACATCAATTCATTTGACAGAGCATTTAAGTCCTTATTCAACAAAAAAAGTATACGACTATCAAAGATTAGATGATTTAAAACAGATTGAGGATATATTGGTTACGCTTAAGTATATTGATGATGATGAAGTTGATAATTTTAAAGAGATAAAAAAACAATACATAGAAAAATATACTGACACAGAATACCTTAAACAAGTGAAACTTGGATTTGGTGTTATTACTTTAATCGATGCTGAGAAGTTATTTGAAGTAGCCGAAGCTTTTCATAGGGACTTTAGAAAATAAAAAAAGACCTAAAAAATTTAGGTCGTTTTAGAAGATTTCATTTATTTTTTCTCTTCTAGTTTGAATGTATAACTATCCATTTCGTGGTAACGATCAAATAAGTATATTATTATAGCCTGAAGAATTGATATAATTACTTGAAGTATTACATAGATAACTTCTAAGACCACTAAAGCATCCGCAATGTCAGAAGCATTTGGCCCAAATATAGAAGCAATTAAATCTACAAGGAAAAAATTGTAGTATGATGCAAAGAAAAAATTAATTACTGAAAAAAACAAGAAGCAAAGTGCAATGAAACGGTTTTTGTTTGCTTGTAAAACAATTCCAAAAGCAATCATCATATTTATAACCGATCCAAAGAAAGATACTAAACCAACTAAACGTATGTTTGGAGAATTTAAACTATAGTATTGGATTAGACTCATAAAGACCCAAAAAGATAGTGTAGTGAAAATTGATAAAAAAGCGTATGATGATATTAATTTGCTTTCTCGATAGAAAACATAAACTATTACATAAAATGGAACATTTAAAACAAACGAAATCAAAGGATATATTTCGTTAAATACAAAGTAATATAAAATTAAATGCCCTACTAGTGATAAAATAATAATAGGTATGAATATATGTCTTTTCTTCATGATTTCACCTATATATTAATTATATCATAGACTTTTAAGCAAAAAAAACAATAGGAGGTATAATATTTGATGGAATTTAAGAAATCATTACCACCAGGAACTGTTTTTAATACTAGTGAGAAGAAAATGGCTACTAAAATCGACAAGATATACTTTAATTTAAATAAAGTAGGTATAAATGAGCCTATTTTAGATAGTCAAGTTTGGGTTAAAGTAAGTGGTCTTGGAGATAGTCAAAAGATAGTTGAAGAACTCAGAGCTGCCAATATTGACTATTTGGTTATTGAAGACATATTCAATTTAACCCAAAGAGCTAAAATTGAAGAAATTGAAAATGGTTTTTTAGCTGTACTTAAAATTACTAACTATAAAGACAATAAATTTACACACGAGTATCTATCGATTATTTTGAAAGATAACATGGTTTTTACTTTTGATGAAGACGATACCGGTATTTTAAACATAATTGAAGAAAGACTAGTAAGTAATCAAGGAAAGTTACAGTCATACCCAGCCAAGTTCTTATTCTACACAATAATTGATACATTAATCGATATCAACATTCTTTTTGAAAATGAAATTGGAAAACTGATAATTGATTGGGAAGAAAAAATTCTCATTGACAAAAAAAATGAGATCAACCAATTGCATCAAATTAGAAAAGAAGTACTGCTGATGAAAACTCATATCTTATCCTTCATTAAATCTTTGGAGTTTATAAAAGACATTTATAAACATCCAGCAATCTTAGATTTTAAAAAATACTATATGGATTTATTTGATCACTTGTACCGGTTAAGTGATCGATTGAATGTGGACTTGGAGAATATAAGGACATTAAATGATATCCATCAGAACAATATCAATGAGCGAACTAACTCAATAATGAAGATTCTTACAATATTCTCAGCCACTTTCATTCCATTGTCATTTATGGCTGGTGTATTCGGAATGAATTTCGTTTATATGGATATTTTTGCCAATCCTAATGGTGTTTGGATATTCGCAGGTATCTGTTTATCGATATTTTTAATCATGATTGGATTTTTTAAATATAAAAAGTGGTTTTAGGCAAAAAATATAAATATAAAAGCGCTCAATTTAGGTTTAATGAGCGCTTTTAAATTTTGAAAAAAATTTAAATTGATGCTATCTCGCTTACGATAGACTTGATAATTTCAACTGCAACATACATTTCTTTAACTGATGCATATTCAAATGGGCCATGGAAGTTATATCCGCCAGTACCAAGGTTTGGACATGGCAATCCCATAAAGGTTAATCTGGCCCCATCCGTACCACCGCGGATTGGTTCAATGATTGGATTAATGTTTTGAGCTTTGGTTGCTTTGATAGCGATATTAATTATCTCTGGATAATTGTCTAAGACTTCACGCATATTATAGTATGAATCACTAATATTAAGGACACAGGTATGTTCACCATATTTTTCATTAAGGTATTTGCAGTTCATTTTGAAATCTTCTTTTTGTTTCTCAAAAATAGCTTTGTCATGATTTCTTATTATATAAACAAGTTCTGTTTTTTCTACAGCACCATTTATCGAAATTAAGTGATTGAATCCCTCATAGTTTTCTGTAATTTCTGCTCTCATGAACTTAGGAAGTAAGTTATTAAACTCATAAGATAAGTCGATGGAACTTAACATTTTGTTTTTTGCAGATCCAGGATGAACTGATTTTCCATTAAGAGTTACTTTAGCTGTAGCTGCATTAAAGTTTTCATAGGCGATTTCTCCAACTTTTGACCCGTCAAGAGTATATCCGAAATCAGCATTTACCTTTTTAACATCAAGGAAACTTGTGCCATTGCCGACTTCTTCATCAGGTGTAAATACTATAACTATATCTCCATGTAGATAGTCCGGATTTTTCATTACAAATTCCGCAAAGTCCATTATTTCTGCAACTCCAAGTTTATCGTCAGCCCCAAGTAGAGTGGTTCCGTCGGTAACTATAAGATCATCTTGGATTTTATCGTTTAGGTTTGGGAATGTTTTTGGATCCAATACAATATTCTGTTCTTGATTTAGAATTATAACTCCACCGTCATAGTTCTTAATGATTCTAGCTTTGACATCTTTTCCGCTTGCATCTGGTGAAGTATCAACATGAGCTATTAAGGCTACTGTTTTAGCCTTTTTATCAGTGTTTGACTTTATCCTACCGATGACATATCCAAACTCATCAATACTAGCTTCTATGTTTAATTCTCTTAACTCGTTTAACAAGTAATTCAATAATACCAATTGTTTTTCTGTAGAAGGGTAGATTTCTACATCTGATTTTGATTGTGTATCAAATTTAACATAATTTAAGAATCTTTCCAATACGTTCATATTTTCCTCCTTAAGAATCATACAAGACCATTATAAAGGATATTTTAATAATTTTAAATAATTTTGTACACTTATCATCGATTTTATGTTTTATGGTATAATTATAACGAGGTGAAATGATGGCTGGATATGTTTTTCATAAACAAAGGTTTTCTGATAAAGTAGGTGTTGGGTTAGTTAGGTTTGCATTTAGGTTCAAAGCTGCAAGAGAAAGGTATAATTATAAGTTTAAGTTTGCTTTTACAAATACCCTATCAAAAAATTATTCATATGGTAAAAGAATAAATTATGAAATAATCGATATAAATGGAACTAAGACTGAAACAATTAATTACAAAGAAGAACCTACAAAATACGCTTTAATTCAGTTGCACGGTGGAGCATATGTATCCGGTTATAATGATACTTACAGAAAAGTTGCTAGAAAATATCTTGAAACTAATAGAAATTTAAAAGTATTTTCATTAAGATATTCTTTAGCGCCACAACATCCTTTTCCAAAAGCTTTGGAAGAGAGTGTTGAGCTATATCAATATATCCTTAATCAAGGGTTTAAGCCAAAGGAAATAATAATTGCCGGTGATTCTGCAGGAGGCGGACTATCCTTAGCTTTAGGTTTAAAACTAAAAGAAAAGCAAATACCTTTACCAAAAGCGATGATTGCAATGTCTCCTTGGACTGATTTAGCCGATGAAGGTGAATCGCATATTACAAACAAAGACAAAGACCCATTTTTTGGCAAAGGAACTATTCCGCTTGATAAACTGGCTTATACACAAGATTATGATTTGAAAACTCCATTGATTTCACCTAAGTATGGGGATTATAGTGATTTTAGCGATGTTTTACTGTTTGTCGGAAGTCACGAAATGATTGAATCTGACACAATTGATTTGCAAGACAAGATTGAAAATGGCACTATCCATGAGTTTGAAGGGATGTTTCATGTATTTCCGTTGGGGTTCAATAAAATGGCATCTTCAAAAGAAGCATGGAAACTTATAAACGGATTTATTAACTTACAAATGAGGGATTAATTATGAATAAAGAATCAAGTTACGATACTTGGTTTAGATTAGATAACTCAGGAAAAATCTTCCCAGAGGTATCTAATCATCGAGAGACAAACGTCTTTAGGGTTGCAGTAAGTTTAACTGAAAAGATTGATCAAGATTTATTACAGTTGGCTGTAGATGCAATCTTATCCAGGTATCCAATGTTTAAAGTAAAACTCAAAAAAGGACTATTTTGGAGTTATTTTGATTATAATTCCAAACCTTTTCACGTAGAAGAATTAAAACATTATGTCTGCGGAGAAATAAATCCAAAGAAGAATAATGGATATTTATTTAGAGTAATGTATAGAAATAATGACATAATTATTGAAATGTTTCATTCCTTAGCTGATGGAGCAGGAGTAATTATGCTTTTAAAGGCAATTACTTTTGAGTACTTGGTACTAGCCGGAAAGGATATTAAACCTGATAATTTAGTTCCAACAAAAAACCAAAGACCAAGTATGGAAGAATATGAAGACGCTAACTCTAAGTTCTATGACCGAAAAAACCGAAAACATATTCCTGAACAAAGAGCATATCGTATAAAAGGTACCCCTTTAGCAGAAGATTTGACGGGTTTAATATCAGGTAATATGTCAACTTCCGCAATGATTTCTCTTGCTAGAGAAAATGGTTTGACCATGACTGAGTATTTTACGGCTTTGATGATGTATACGATATATGTAACCCAAATTCAATATCGCGGCCACATTAAAAGCAATCAAGCCCCTGTTAAGATTTTTGTCCCAGTAAATTTAAGAAAGCACTTCCCATCGAACACATTAAGAAATTTCTCTAACTTTGTAAAAAGCAATATGGTTATGACAGAAGATGATATCACTTTTGAAGAATTAAAAGCCCTTGTAAAAGAACAATTTGAAAAGGGAATGACGAAATCTGAGTTGATTCGTAAAATGAGTGAAAATGTCGCTTTTGAAAAGAATGTCTTTCTCAGGTTCACGCCTTATGTATTAAAGAAATATGCTTTAAAAATCGGATATAACATGTTAGGAATGAAGCTTAACACCATGAGTTTAACTAATATTGGAAAAGTTGATTTTCCTGAATCGATGGAACCATATGTCGTTGATGTCACTGCAGCAGTATATGCAGGAAAATATAATACTTTAAACTGTTCAATCATTTCTTTTAAAGATCGTTTAAAAGTTACTTTTACGCGTTCAATCGTTGAAACAACTATCGAAAGAGAGTTCTTCCGTCACTTTACCAATTTAGGATTTGACATTACGATTGAAAGTAACTATGTGGAGGAATATTAAAATGAAATATTGTGATAAATGTAAAATTTCAATTGATACCAATAATAACTATTGTCCTCTGTGCCAACAAATACTTGAAGGAGACCAAAAGAAGGAGTTATCTGAAAAATACCCTGAATATGTTTCTGTTAACCGTAAAATATACCCAATCACCAAAAAGGTTATAATGTTCGTAACCATAGTATCGATTATTATCTTGCTTATTATTAATCTCGCGACGTTCAATGGCAGATGGTGGTCGTTGATACCTATTGGCAGTACGTTTTATTTTTGGGTATTAATTAGTGTAGGTGTATTTTCGAGACAAAACATTGCTTTTAAGTTAGCCTTTTTGACTTCACTTTTAATCGGTTTGTTAATTTTGATTGATGAAGCTACTTTAAAAGAAGGATGGTCCTATAACTATATAATGCCGTTATTACTTTTTACATGTAATCTAGCAATATCAGGTATTATTTTGATTAAAAGGATAGATTACCGAGATTATATCTTGTATCTATTAACGATTGTTATCTTGTCTTTAGTTCCAATAATCTTATTGTTTGTCAATATTATTAGTGAACCATGGCCAGCGATAATGGCTTTTGCCTTAGCTGTATCAATCTTATTTTTTATCATCTTCTTTTTCCCAAAATCTATCAAAGATGAAATCAAAAAAAGATTTCATGCTTAGTTGAAATCTTAATCATAATTTACGCTTAAAAACTATTTGTTTTAGCCAATATTCAATATTTTATCCAATTGTAGAAATTTAAAAAAAATCAAGAAATTAAACAAAAAAAAATTAAGTCAGGAAATTAATCCTGACTTTTTTGATTAGCCTACTAAAACTTTTTCTGAAGCATAGTTTATATGTGAAACTTCAGGGTGTCCCCAATTTTTATTCATGATTCCAAAAATAGTTATTGGACCTAATCTACCAATGAACATTAAAACTGACAATAATACTCTTGAGGCTGGCATCAAGTGTGGAGTTATACCCATTGATAACCCTACTGTACCAAATGCTGAAAATGTTTCAAATAAAACTTCTATAAAAGTCATATTGTAATTAGCGTTTTTTGCTTCTATTGCTGATACGATTATGAACATAAACATTGTCACGGAAAAAGCTAATATCGCAACTACAAATGCTTTATTCTTATTTTGATCTTCAATCTTTCTTTTGTGTGTAATAAATGGTTTTCCAGATAAGAAACTAGTTATTGATTTAAACATAATAAATAAAGTTGTAGTTTTGATACCACCACCAGTTGAGTTAGGTGATGCACCAACAAACATGAACATCATAATCACTACTAGAGTTGTGTATGAAAATAAACTGATATTTACTGTAGAGAAACCAGCAGTTCTAGTTGTGACGCTTTGGAAGATTGCTTGTAGCCAAGTAACGTTATCATACTCAAACAATTTAATTACTAAAGTTCCTAAAACAATAAGGATTAGAGTAGTTTTTAAAACGATCTTCGAATAGATGCTTAAGCTCTTCCAAGACTTCTTTTCTACCAAATCCCTAATAACGATAAAGCCGATACCACCAATGATAATCATTAGCATTGTGTTTATGTTTAAAAGTATATTGCCACTATAAGCTTGTAGAGAGGTTGCCCCTAAAATATCAAAACCGGCATTGTTAAATGAAGATATGGTATGAAAAGCCGCATGACCAACAGCGTTTAAGAATTCAAAGTCTTGAATAAATACAATGAAATTGAGTATAAAACCGAAACCTTCAATTATAAAGCTGGTGATAATGATTGATCTTACTAGTTTAATCATTCCACCTAAATGATGCTGGTTTAAAGCTTCTTTTAATACATATCTCTCTGTTACACCAATTTTGATTCCTAAGACAACTAAAACATAAATCGCTATTGTTACAATTCCTAAGCCACCGACTTGGATTAAAACTGCCAAAACAATTTTGCCAAATATTGATAATGTTTCAGCAATATTAGGTATTGTTGATAACCCAGTAACACAGACTGCAGAAGTAGAAAGAAATAGCGAATCTATCCACGATAAAGCATCAACTCCGGCTTTAGTAGCAAAAGGTAGTTTGAGAAGCAACATTCCAAAAAGAATAATGCTTAAAAAACTTATAGCTACAACCGCAAAGGGTGATAATTTCTGTTTTTTCATATAACTACTCCCTAAAATGTCAAAATATCGTTGATATTATACTACTTTTAGTCGTTTTTTACAAATTGATTTTTAATATTGATAAATCTATCTTTAAACTTTCATTACTAAAAAAAGTTTGATATAATAAATTGATGTTAAATCATAGGAGAATAGTTTATGTTAGTTCTTATTGGACCAAGTGCATCTGGAAAAACTGAATCGGCCAAAATTATGATCAATCGTTATCCAATTTCTAGAGTTGTAACCTGTACAACCAGAAAAAAAAGAATTAACGAAATTGATGGTTTTGATTATCACTTTCTTTCGAAAACCAAATTTCTTCAGTTAAAGAAAGAGGGATTTTTTTTAGAAACAGCACTTTATAACAATAACTTCTATGGAACGCCAAAAAACGAGTTAGGAGACAATAAATTTATCATCCTAGAACCTCAAGGTTTACAATCTTTTCTAGAGAAAAGCGATTGCCAGATTGTGGCTATCTTTCTTAAAACTAAAGAAAGCACAAGAATCAAGAGAATGAAAATCAGAAAAGATCATCCAGACGATATCAAAAAGAGAATTAAAGCCGATAGAGAAGAGTTTAATCTTAAGAAGATCTCTGGATTAGACTTAATAATTGACACTAATGATGTAACGCTTTCTGAGTTAGCTGACAAGATATATTTCAATTATTTAGAAATCCTTGAAAAAAAGAAACTTTGCGGAAAGCAATTAAGCCTTTTTTAGATTTTTATAAATACTAGATAAATACTCACAAATTGTGAGTATTTTTTTATGTAAAAGTTTCACATTTTATTATAGTCTTTGTTTTTGAGCAAAGTTTATTGACAGCGTTTACATATTTAGTTATAATATAAACGAAAACGTTTTCGTAGGAGATAATATTGATGATTAATGTTTACGTAACTTCAAAGTATAGTAAATATCGTCATGAGTTAATACCGGTTGAGTCAAATAATCAACCGGATTTTGTAATTAATGTCGATAAAAATATAGAATTTCAAAAGATTTTAGGATTTGGTGGAGCTTTTACAGAGTCAGCTTGTTTTACTTTAGACAAAATGAGCAGAAAAAATCAAGAAACAATCTTAAAAGCGTATTTTGATCAAGAAAAAGGTTTGAAATACAATCTCGGAAGAATTCATATGAATAGCAGTGATTTTTCTCTTGGTAACTACACTTACGTTAAAGATTTTGATTTAGAATTAAAAACTTTTGATATTTCTAGAGAATTAACACATGTAGTGCCAACAATAAAAAGAGCTGAAACTATAGCGAACAGAAAAATCGAACTTTTAGTTTCGCCTTGGAGTCCTCCAGCTTGGATGAAAACTAACAATAACATGAATCAAGGCGGAAAACTAAAATTAGAGTATAGTCAAGTTTGGGCGAATTATTACATTAAATTTCTAGATGAGATTACAAAAGTTGGACTAAAACCATTTGCATTAACCGTACAGAATGAACCAGCTGCCAAACAGACATGGGATTCTTGTTTATACACAAAAGAAGAAGAAAGAGACTTCGTCAAAGATTTTTTAGGACCAACCCTTAAAAATAGTAAGTTTAAAGACATTAAATTATTTATATGGGATCATAATCGCGACATTGTAGTTGAAAGAGCAAGCGCTGTTTTAAACGACGAAGAAGCAGCCAAATATGTTGATGGTACAGCAATTCATTGGTATGTAAGTGAAGAGTTTGAGAATGTTGGTAAAGTTCATGAGTTGTTTCCTGATAAACAAATAATCTTTTCTGAAGGTTGCATAGAAGGTGGACCTCATCCTGGTATTTATGAAACTGGCGAAAGATACGCAAGGAATATCATCGGAGATTTTAGCAATTGGTGTGAAGCATTTATAGATTGGAATTTGACTTTAGATGAATTAGGTGGACCAAATCATGTTGGAAACTATTGCGACGCGCCTATTCTTTCAGACACTATTAAAGACGAGTTGATATTTAACAGTTCCTATTATCATATAGGTCATTTCTCGAAACATATAAATCCAGGAGCGTATAGAATTTCTTCTACATCTTCGAATAACGAGGTTAAGCAAATAGCATTTAAGAACCCTGATGGCTCACTTGTATTAGTTTTATTAAATGAAACCGAAAATGATTATAATTTCAACATCAATAACAAGATGAATAATACATTTAAACTAGAAAAAAGAAGCATTATGACAATAGTTTATAAAGGAGAATAATTGATGAAAAATAAAGAATACTATTACGAGAATTCTCAATTTATAATTGAAAATTACAATAAGAAGAAAACCTTTGCGAACTTTTTGCCTGGTTTAGCTGGAAAAAGAGGAATACCATTATGGGCTTTTTATGTTAATCGTAGCCAGTTGATCAGTGGTTTTGGTTTACAAGATAAGAATCATCCCATTACCTTATTCCATTCAGCCAATAAAGCCTATGAAACAGTAGGTAAAGATGGCTTTAGAACCTTTATTAAACTAGATGGAAAAATATACGAACCATTTAATATCAATAACAATTATGAGAACAAAATCATAATTGAGCCACATAAAGTAAGTATAGAAGAAATCAATAAAGACTTTAATATAAAAATATCAATCGGTTACTTCGGTTTACCTAATGAAGAGATTCCAGCGTTAGTTAGAACTGTCAAGATTGAAAACTTAGACCCAGAAGCAAAAGACTTAGAGATTATTGACGGGTTAGCTGAAATTTTACCAGCTGGTGTGAGAAATGAAGAGTTTAAATCATTATCAAATCTTCTTCAAAGCTGGATGGACGTTGAATGTCTAGATGAAGAGTTTGGATTTTATAAGTTAAGAGGATCAACTGGCGATAGCGCTGTTGTATCTGAAGTAAGAGAAGGTAACTTCTATGTTGGCTTCGACAAACATGGCAAATTAGATTTGATTGCCGATAGAGATTTAATCTTTGGTTATGATACATCCAAAAATGTTCCGATTGAATTTATAGACAGTAGTTTAAAAGAAATATTAAGCAAGGAACAAGTTAACAAGAATAAAGTTCCAGCAGCTTTTTCAGTTAAGAAAATTACTCTTAAAGACTCCTATGAACTATTCGCTTTGGCAGGACATACCCATTCATTAGAACGGTTAAGACTTCTAATTGATCAGTTAACAAAAGTTGATTATATTAAAGATAAAGAAATAGAAGCCAAAAAGATAATTGAAGATTTACTAAAAGATGTTGAAACCAAAACAGCTTTTAAAGAGTTTGATGCTTATATCAAACAAAACTATTTAGACAACTTCTTAAGAGGTGGTTACCCTATTAAAATAGGCAGTCAAATCTATCATGTGTTTGCCAGAAAACATGGTGATTTAGAAAGAGATTACAATTTCTTCTCTCTAGCTCCTGAATACTACTCTACTGGGCCAGGAAATTTTAGAGATGTTTGTCAGAATAGAAGACTTGATTCTTTAATTCACAGTGAAGTCAAATTTTTCAATGTTTATCAATTTGCAAGTTTAATTCAACTTGACGGATATAACCCATTATCAGTTAATGGTATTTCTTATAGAATAAGAGAAAAGCAAAAACACAGCTTAATTAATACACATTTTGGCAAAAATAAAGAAAGACTCGAAGATTTATTTTCTAGAAAATTCAGTCCTGGTGATTTGGTTAATTTCGTTGAAAGAAATGAAGTGGAAGTATTAACTAAAGAAGATGACTATCTAGCTGAAATTATCGATAACAGCGATATGCGGATTGAAAGTAATTTTGGCGAAGGTTATTGGATTGATCATTTTACTTATATTTTAGATTTGATAGAGTCATATATCGCGATTTATCCTGATAAGTTTAACGACTATTACTTAAATAAGAATATCTTTATGTATTATCAATCGCCAATCAAGATCTTAGAACAAAAAGAAAAGAGTGTTCTAAGGACTGATGGTCAAGTTAGACAATATAAGAGTTTAATACACTTGAATGGTAATGGTGATTTTTCAAGAATCCATGGAGAATATTACAAATCTAATTTATTAACAAAACTATTAGTTTTAGCGCTTAACA
This sequence comes from Candidatus Izemoplasmatales bacterium, assembly GCA_034007385.1. Classification (GTDB taxonomy): domain Bacteria; phylum Bacillota_I; class Bacilli_A; order Izemoplasmatales; family Hujiaoplasmataceae; genus UBA2289. The sequence continues at coordinate 8,074 of JAVEQW010000002.1, read as the reverse complement.
AGTTTTCACTACTAGATCCTGAAGGTTATGGAGTGGAAATGGAAGCTGGTAAACCAGGATGGAATGACGCTATGAATGGTCTAGCGGGATTATTCGGTTCTGGGATTTCAGAAGCTATAGAACTAAAGAGAATACTGGATTTTCTAATTAAGCATAAGGCAGATGGAAAAGTAGCATTGCCGATAGAAGTTGCGGATTTGTACCGTGGTTTAGCAAATGATTATGGCTATCAAAATCGAGTTGCCTTAAGAGAAAAATATAGAAATCAAGTTTTTGAAGGATTAAGAGGCGATTTCGTTGAAATTGATTTAACTGAAATCTTTGATAATGTTCAAAAAATGAGCAAATTTATTGGTGAAAACCTAGAAAAACTTTATGATGAGTATGAAGGGATAATTCCAACATATTTAACTTATGAAGTTAAAGATTATGAAATAGTGAAAAGGGATGATTCAGAAACACTTGTTAAACCTTTAAGTTTTGTTAAAAAAGCTGTGTCTCCTTTTTTAGAAGCTCCGGCAAGACTGATAAAAATCGATTTCCCTAAAGAAAAAATCAAAAAGATGGTTGAAAAGATTAAACTTAGCAATCTTTATGATAAAGAGTTAAAGCAATACAAGACTTCGGTTCCTTTGGATAATGACACATTTGAAATTGGTAGAGTCAAAGCTTTCACTCCGGGATGGTTGGAAAGAGAAAGTAATTTCTTGCATATGACATATAAATACTTAGTAGGATTAATGAAAGGTGGTTTATACAAAGAGTTTTTTGAAGAGTTAAAAACTAATCTTGTATGCTTCATGGATCCTGAAGTTTATGGAAGAAGCATTCTAGAAAATTCAAGTTTTATAGCTACTTCAAACAACCCAAATCCCCATATTCATGGTCAAGGTTTCTTCGCAAGATTAAGTGGATCAACCGTTGAAGCATTGAATATTTGGACTTTGATGATGTTGGGTAAAAATCCGTTTGCTTTACAAGACAATTCTTTAGTATTTTATCCTAAACCAATTATCAGCAAAGACTTCTTTGGCCAAAACAATAGTGTTTCCTTTACTTTATTAAGTAAGACTCAAGTAAACTATTTGCTTAACGAAAGCAAAGACACATATGATAATGTAGACAACTATAGATATGAACTCATAGATGAATCTAATAATATGGAGGTGGTTGAAGGAAGATTTGTACAAGGTGAAAAAGCATTACAAATTAGAGACGGGCATTACAAAAAAATAAACATATATTTAAAATAAAAAATATGGAGGAAAGTTATGAAAAAAGTTTTATTTATGTTCTTAATGGTGTTTACAGTTTTTGCTGTAGCAGCTTGTAACGGCGTAACAACATTAGCGCCTACAACGGAAGCTCCAACAACGGTAGCACCAACAACAGAAGCACCTACGACAGTAGCTCCTACTACAGGTGTTCAAGACACTGAAGCACCAGTAATCACTGGTGTAGACGATATCACTATCTATTTAAATGCTGTTTTTGACCCAATGGAAGGGGTAAGTGCTATAGATAATGTTGATGGTGATATTACAGACCAAGTAACCGTTACTGGTATAGTAGATACTACTAAAACAGGAACTAATTTCTTAAAATACAGTGTTACAGACCAAGCTGGAAATAAGAAAGAAGAAACTCGTTATGTTACTGTAGAAGTAGATCCTAATTTAATTGGTGATGGAATTGTTCAAAATGGTGATTTCAGTTTAGGAAATGCTGTTTGGAATGTTACAGACGGTGAAGGCAGTTCATCAACATTCGCTGTTACAGATGAAGTTGGTGTATTAACGGTTATAGCACCATCTTGGAATCCATGGGCTCCACGTCTAGAAAGTAACGTTATCGAATTTGAAAATGGTGTAACTTATGAAATTACTTTTGATGCAAAAGCAGATGCTGTACGTTCAATCAACGTTCAAGTTGGTCAATTATTAAGTGGTGCTCCTTGGTTCGTAGATTACAAACCTGGTCAACCTCAAATCTTTGATCTTTCAACTGATTGGCAAACATTCTCATTCAAATTCACTATGAATAACGAAACTGGTGAAGGCCAATTATTATTTGAAAACGGTACAGTTACAGGCGGAGTTGGCACTGACAACTTAGCTACAATTATTTATTATGACAATGTAAGTATCGCTGAATCAACACCTGATCCAGATACTACAGCGCCAATGATTTCAGGAGCTGGAGACAAGTTAGTAAAACAAAATACTGTATTTGATCCGCTTGAAGGTGTAACAGTAGTTGACAACTTGGACGGAAACATTACTATTACTTTAAGTAATGTAACAGGTACAGTTGATACGTCTACTCCTGGTGAGTACACAATTACTTATACAGTTTCCGATGAAGCTGGAAATGTTCTAGTTCACGAAAGAACTATTACAGTTTATGAAGACGTTGAAGAACCTCCTATGACAGAAGATTATGGTTGGAGATCTTTCCTTAATGATTGGGAAGGAACTGTAGGAACTATGAGTGTCATAAATGGAGAATTAGTTTTAGAATTAACAAGCCTAAATGTAAATCAAGGTTGGCATGTTCAAATCATTCAAGACCAATTCGCAATTGATGGTATTAATGATAATGAAGGGCTTTTACAATTTGAAACTGGAAAAACATATAGAATTACATTTGATGCAAAATCAAGCTTAGCAGGAGACATTAATGTAGCAATTGGTCACTCAGTTGGTGGATGGTATCCTTATCATATGGAAACTGTTGCAGTTACTACAGAAATGGCAACTTACACATTTGAGTTCACATTAGATAATACAGAGTTAGATTATACTACATTAGCACAACTTAAATTTGAACTTGGCGGTATGTTTTCTGGCCAAACTGCACCTCAGTCATTTACTCTTGATAATGTATTAATAGAAGTATTTGAAGTAGATGCATTTGTTGATGCAAACTTAGTAGTAAATGGTAATTTTGATCCTATTACTGAACCAGTTATGCAAGAAACTGATAACTGGAGAGCTTTCTTAAATGATTGGGAAGGAACTTCAGCTGAATTTGTTGTTATTGATGGTCAATTAGTTTTACAATTAACTAATATCAATGCATCTCAAAGTTGGCAAATTCAAATCATTCAAGATCAATTTGCTATTGACGGATTAATTGACAATGAAGGTTCAATGCAATTTGAAGCAGGCAAAACATATAGAGTTACATTTGATGCAAAATCAAGTTTCCCTGGAGATATCAATGTAGCCATCGGACATTCTGTAGGTGATTGGTATCCATATCATATTGAAGTAGTATCAGTAACTACAGAAATGACAACATATTCATTTGAATTTACTTTAGATAATGTAGAATTAGATTACACTACATTAGCTCAATTAAAATTTGAATTAGGATTAATGTTTGCTGGGCAAGCAGCACCTCAATCATTCGTTTTAGACAATGTTCTTATTGAAGTTTTTGAAGTTGATGCTTTTGTTGATGCGAATCTAGTTTTAAATGGTGATTTTTCAGAAGGTGCTGTTATTGAAGCGCCAGCAGAAGAAACATGGACAGCTTATGGAACAATGACTCTAGATGAAACAGAAACAGAAAAGACAATAACTTATGTTTCTGGAGACGCAAATTGGTGGGATAGTAACGTTCAAGGCGCATTAGTTGAATTTGATGGAACTAATAACGCAATTGTATTTACAATCACTGGCGAAGCAGGACACGAATATCTATTTAAATTTGAAGGCGGCGGCGTCTTTAGAGAAATAGTTTTCACTGCTAGCGGTGTACAAGAAGAAATCACTCTAGATTTATCTACTCTTTCAGAAGCTGAAAGAAACGGTCTTAACCTAGTTGTTCTTTTCAATCATAATACTACTCAATCAGGAACTTTAGTTCTTCATGGATGGGCTTATGGAAATGTTATTCCACAACTTCCAACTCCATTTGGAGTAGTAGTTTCAGCAACAGAAATCGTTTGGGGAGCAATCCCAGAAGCAACAAGTTTTGAGGTTTACATTGACGGTGTTGTAGGTTCTCCATTTGCAGTAGCAGCGGGAAATTATGCTTTCAATTTAGACGCTCTAGCATTAGAACCAGGCACATACAATATCACTTTAAAAGCAATTGGTGATGGCGTAAACTACTTAGATTCTAATGTAACAGCAGTTTTCGAATATGTTGTAGCTTCAGGCCCTACACAACTTGCAACTCCTTTTGGAGTAGTAATCACTGTTGATAATTTACAATGGGGTGCTTTACCAGATGCTTCAAGCTTTGAAATTTATGTTGATGGAGTTTTAGAAGCAACAGTAACAGGCGGAACTTATAGCTTTGATTTAGCAACATTAGCTTTAGGAGCCGGAACTTATGATATCACTATCAAAGCAATTGGTGATGGTGTAGATTTCTTAGATTCAGAATTATCAGCAGCAGTTCAATATACTGTAATAGAATAAATACTTGGATTGATTAGGGCATAGGGCATGCCTATGCCCCTTCTCTCTTAAGAGGAGGATAAATGGAAAAAATTAGAGGTCTTAATCTTGGTGGTTGGTTAGTATTAGAAAAATGGATGACTCCAGAGTTATATGATAATTATAAAGCTGAGGATGAATTCAATCTTTTAAAACTAGCAACTAAACCAAAAGACTTATTAAAAAGGCATCGAGATACTTTTATCACGGAAGATGATTTTTTGTGGATAAAAGAACATAATATCAATACTTTAAGACTTCCTGTCGGACACTGGTTGTTCAATGCTGAATACCCATATTATGAAGCTAAAGAATATGTTGATAAGGCTTTTGTTTGGGCGAAGAAACATGGTTTATATATTGTTTTGGATGTTCATGCAGCTAAAGGTTGTCAAAACGGTTTTGACAATGGTGGATTATCAGGAATAATGGAATGGCATAAGAAAGAAAATAATATCAAGCACACGCTTGATTTTATCAAAGATTTATGTGATATTTATGGTAAAGAAGAGATGCTTTCAGGTATTCAATTGCTAAATGAGCCTCACCGAGTAATTGACTTGAAAATAATTCAAGACTTTTACCTAAAAGGTTATGAAATTGTTCGTAAAACTTTAGGTGACAAAGTTTCAGTTATTTTTCATGATGCCTTTAGATTAGATCAATGGAAGGATTTCTTCGATAAGAATAAACTCATAAATGTTTACTTAGATACACATATGTACCAAGTGTTTGGAGAAGTCTCCAACGAGGCTACAATTTTCGACTTAACTACTTTTGTTCTTGAAAAAAGAATGAAAGTTATAAAAGAGATGAAAAAAGTAGTGCCTATTATTGTAGGCGAATGGTCAGTAGGAATGACCGGTGACCTATTAAAGAAATCACAAGATGAAATTCAAAAAAAATCATATCATCATGTTCTAGGAAATTTATTGTTACTGGCATTTGAAGAAGCAGATGGTTGGTTCTTTTGGAATTATAAATTAAGCGATCAATCAATGCTTAAGCATCCTGGTTGGTCATTTAGAAAACTGGTAGAAGATTATATATTACCTTTTAAAACAGAAAGGAAGCAAATATGAAAAAGCTATTAATTTTAGCGGTTCTTGGGCTATTCACTTTTGGTTTAGTGGCTTGTAGTGAAACGACGTTACCATCAACTACAACACAAGCACCAACAACTGAAGCTCCAACTACTGTTAATACAACCCAAAACTTAACTACACAAGCTCCAACAACAGATGCAACACCTACTACTTCTTACATACCAACTGAAGAAATAGTGTTATCATATGCTGACTGGGGCGATGCAGAACTAAATCAAATCTTAATTGATGCATTTGAAGCAAAATATCCTAATATTACAGTAGAACTTCGTCAAGATATTACTGGTTCAGGAGCTGAGTTTACAGGTAACTTACTTAACGCTCAAGCTGCTGGTGTATTACCAGACGTTTTTGCAATCGACAATGTTCCTACAGGATATTACAATGGTATGATATTGGATATTACAGAGTATTGGGATAACGATCCTGAAACTCAACTAGTGTATCCTAATATCGCTAATACAGCTATTTATAACGGTAGCCGTTACGCTGTACCATCATTCCAATTCATTAAAGGTATTTATATCAATATCAATGTTTTTGATACTTATAACATCCCTTTACCTGATTATGATTGGACTTATACTGAATTTATTCAAATCGCAAGAGATCTTCGTCAAGCTGGTAAGAACGACTATGTTTATTCAATTGACCCTTGGTATGGATCACTTGATTTTGAAACTACATTCCCAATGCAAGACGGCGAGGATGTTGGTTATAACACATGGGATGGAACTCAATTTAACTTTACATCTCAAAGCTGGATTGACGCCTATAACTTAAAGTTACAATTAATGTCTGAAAATGTCGTAGCTGCTTTCACTGAAGAAGAAATGAACATTATTGGTTCTGATATCTGGCCATGGTATGAAGGCTATATCGGTATGAAAATCGACGGTTCTTGGAATCTTTGGATGGTTGAAGATATGTGGAATGACAACAGTATCGAATTAGGATTCTGGCCTTACCCAGGTGGTTCTGCTGGACAATTCCCTCCAACTATTCTTGATTATCAAGTAGTTTCTTCACAAACTGAACATCCTGAAGAAGCTTATATGCTAGCTAAATGGATGACTTTCGGTAGAGAAGGTTGGATGGTAAGACTACAAGCAATGAAAGACAGAGGCGATCTAATGATCGATAGATTCCCAGTTTCTGATATCCCAGAAGTATGGGAAGAAATAGAATTCTTCACAAGATTCGTTGAAGGTCTAGACGCTAACGTTGCACTTTTACCTCAAGGAAAACCAGATACAGATAAGTGGTTACCAGGATATAAAGCATTCTGGGAATGGGTAGGTAATGAAGAAAATGATTATTGGACCAGAATTAACGACGGACTAGTAACGCCAGAAGTGTTTGCATCTGAATGGGAAACACAAATTAATTTAATGATTCAAGCAGCATTGGATCAAACAGAATAAAAACCTATACAAAGTTTGAATTAAACACTCAAACTTTGTTAATTTAAAGGGGGATACACCATGGTAGGAAAAAGAGCCATAGTCAAAAAAGGAATAATTGCGTCAATTTTTCTCGTCGCAGTAATTCTTATTATATTAGGTAGTCGACCAGAAAAGATCGACTATTTAGATTTTGATACGAGTATTGATCTCACCAGTGAATATGCTTCAAACAAGTATGTTCAAATCAAAAAAACCTATACAGAACCTATAGGTGACGAAAGTATTGAAGTCACCGCTGATACTGTTTTTTCAGAAACTATCAGCGGTAATGACTATGGCTATTTTCAGCCATTGGGAAGCCTAAAAAATAATGAAGAAATTTCATTCAATATTAATTTACAAGACGGTGGATTGTATAATATTGAGATAGATTTTCTAGATCTGTCAACAACAATCTTACCTGCGGAGATTCAGGTGTTGATTAACGATCATTTGCCGTTTGATGAGTCTCAAGCTGTAAAATTATCAGCGCTTTGGGAGTTCGAATCACCCGAGTTTATCTTGGATAGATACGGTAATGAAGTAATGCCTAGCTCTGTAAAGCAAGAAGAAGTACAAACATCAAAACTGATGGATACAACCGCTTTGAATCAAGAACCTTTAGTCTATGAACTCAGTGCTGGTAGCAACGAATTCAAGATTAAAATGAAGTCAGGAGAATTGCTAATCGGATCAATCAGATTAGTTCCGCCTACTGATTTGATTTCTTATGAAGATTACTTAAATTTGAATCAAGGTGAATTAAAGAACGAACAAATCATACTTTCCGCTAGTGATTTATCACTTAAAAACACTCCTTCAATCAGACTTAGATCAGATGCTGATCCATCCGCTGTAGTTTATGAAACAGATTCGATGAAACTGAACGCAATTGACGGATATAGTTTTAGAAGCGGAAACAATGTCATTACTTATGAAATCGATGTTCCTGAAACCGGTTATTATCATTTAGGCGTTAAGTATCGTCAAGATTATTTAATGCAGATGCCAGTTTTTAGAGAACTTTCTATAGACGGAGAAGTTCCTTTTGAAGAAGCTTCAATGTTAACGT
>JAVEQW010000040.1:8055-11111 GCA_034007385.1 Candidatus Izemoplasmatales bacterium | reverse complement strand
TCTCTTAACGCTTCACAATATGCAGTCATATCAGTCATTACAACTAAAATATGCATATCATGTTTGTATGCAAGATATTCCGCTGTAGTTAAAGCGCATCTTGGAGTTAAAAGTCTTTCAATAATCGGGTCATTAGAAAGATTTAAGAACATTACAACATTATCTAAAACTCCAGCTTCTTCAAATGATCTGCGGAAATAGTTAGCTACATCATTAGTTACACCCATAGCTGCGAAAACAATAGCGAATTTTTCGTTCTTGTCACCAGATAACTTAGCTTGTTTTACAATCTGAACCGCCAAATCATTGTGAGGTAAACCAGAACCAGAAAAGATTGGTAATTTTTGACCGCGGATTAGTGTTGTTAGTCCGTCAATGCTTGAAATACCTGTATTGATATAATTTTTCGGATATAAACGCGATACAGGATTTAAAGGTTCACCGTTAATGTCTTTATATTCATCAACATAAACAGGACCTAGATTGTCAATCGGGTTACCGATACCGTTAAATACTCTCCCTAAAACATTTTTAGACAATCCCATTTCCATAGGCTTGCCCTTGAACTTGATGACTGTATTTGTCAATGATAGATCTCTCGTACCTTCAAACACTAAAATCGCCGCTAAATCGCCGTTGATTTCAACGACTCTACCATGTCTAACTGTACCGTTATCCAATCTGATTTCTACTACTTCTTCAAATCCAATACCCTTAACGTTATCTAGAAAAATTAACGGGCCGTTGATTTCTTTTAAACCTATATATTGAAGATTCATATATTCGGCCTCCTTACTTGATAGCACTAAATGCTTCGTCTATCAACTTGTAATAATCTTCGAATAAATCCAAATTGTCATTTGGAATTTCATATTTCACTTTAATTACTTTTTCAAACATATTTGTTCTTAACAATAAACTGAAAGCTTTTCCTTCTTTCAATACTTGTTGAGAAACTCTATCCAAATAAAGGATTAACTTCATCATTTTCAATTGTTTTTCAAGTGGAACGAAAGTATCATCCTTATGGAAAGCATTTTGTTGCAAGTACCCTACTCTAATTACTCTAGCTATCTCAAGCACAAGTTTTTGATCGTCAGGTAATACGTCTTTACCGATAAGTTTTACAATTTCCATAAGTTTGTTTTCTTCAGCCAAAATCGAAATGAACTTTTGTCTTGCCTCTAAAAACTCGGTGCTGATATTCTTGTTATACCACTTGCTTAAATCGTTAATATATTCAGAATAACTTAAATTCCAGTTAATTGCTGCGTAATGTCTGGCATAAGCTAATTCTTTATCCAAAGCCCAAAAAGCTCTAACAAAACGCTTTGTATTTTGTGTCACTGGTTCAGAGAAGTCAGCTCCTTGTGGAGAAATAGCTCCAACGATTGATACTGATCCCGATTTTTCACTTAATGTATCTACATAACCTGCTCTTTCATAAAACTGAGAAATTCTACTTGGCAAGTATGCAGGGAAGCCTTCTTCAGCTGGCATTTCTTCCAATCTACCGCTGATTTCTCTCAATGCTTCTGCCCATCTAGAAGTTGAATCCGCCATTAAGGCAACATGATATCCCATATCACGGTAATATTCTGCGATAGTAACACCTGTATAAATACTAGCTTCTCTCGCGGCAACAGGCATATTTGAAGTATTGGCTATCAATACTGTTCTTTCAATTAGTGGTTTATTGCTTTTAGGGTCAATCAACTCAGTAAACTCATCAAGAGTTTGAGTCATTTCATTTCCTCTTTCGCCGCATCCGATATAAACGATAATATCTGCATCACACCACTTTGCAAACTGATGTTGCATCATGGTTTTTCCAGTACCAAATCCACCAGGAACAGCAGCACTACCTCCCTTAGCTATAGGGAATAATGTATCGATAACTCTCTGACCGCTTACCAAAGGAATCGACAAAGGCAGCCTTTTGCTGATAGGTCTCGGTTCTTTAATAGGCCATTTTTGAATCATAGTCAAATCATGAATACGATTAGAATTATCTTTAACTTGAAGAATAACATCTTCCATTTTATAGGTACCGTTAGGTTTAACCATGACTACTTCGCCTGATATGTTTTTCGGAACTATTAGTCTGTGCTCAATTAATGAAGTTTCTTGAATAACTGCGAAAATTTGGCCAAAACGAATACGATCGCCTACAGAAACTTTAAAGGTAACGTCCCACTCTTTTTCCATATCCAAACAAGGAACATTTGTTCCTGGTTTTATATAAGCGCCACTATTATCGAAGATAGTATGCAGCGGTCTTTGAATTCCATCAAAAATATTTCCTAGTAAACCCGGTCCTAAAACTGCAGAGATAGCTTCTCCAGAACTGTATACTTTTTCTCCTCTTTGTAAACCGGTTGTAGACTCATAAACCTGGATTACAGTAAAATCATCGCTTATTGAAATAACTTCACCTAAAAGTTTTTGTTTACCAACAAATACCTTTTCCATTATTTTAAAGTCTTTAGCGTTTTTTACTTTTATAACCGGACCATTAATTGAGTAAACTTCATTCATAAAAACACCTCAAATCTTTATTTAGCTGCTAAATCAGAATGTTCATAGAACCATAGTTGTTTTTCTTTCAACTTAGCGTCTATAGTCTCATCCAGCATAACACCCATATTAAAACATATGGCTGAGAAACCACCTATTTCTATTTCGTTAATTTCTTTAATTGAGTAATCTCCATTAAAATTCTTCTTTATACCTTCAATTGCTACTTTATCATTAGTTTTTACTCTAAACTCTACATTTTTAGAACCAAACTTTTCATTTATGACAGCAACTTTGTTCTTGATAAATAATTTATATTCTTCAGTTTTAACATATTCGTCTAATTTAACTCTTGCCTCTGCAACAATCGAATCTAAAAGTTCTTTTCTCTTTGTCATCAAAACTCGAGTATATTCATTTCTTACCTTACTTAAGTTTGCACTAAAGTCAGCATTAAGATCATTTAAATCTAATTCCAAACCGCGAAAAACTCGAGTATGTAATTCCGACTCGATTCTTGCTATATTCTTAGATTTATT
>JAVEQW010000040.1:0-7955 GCA_034007385.1 Candidatus Izemoplasmatales bacterium | reverse complement strand
GTATATAATCTAACCTTTGCTGATTTTTTTGAAGTTTTGCCTAAAAAAGCTTTGATTAAAGGTAGTGTAATTAATATTACCAACACCAATGGCAGAATAATTTCTAATTTGCTTAACATAATAATTTCCTCCTAATTAACATTATATTTGAAAGGAATTCCATTTCCTTCAAAGTATCTCGAAAACATTTCATAAAACTCTAATCTTAGAACTTGAATACCAACAATTAAACCTTCAAGCCCCATTACAAATAAATTCCCTAAAACAAAAGTTAACGTGACGCCGACAACGCCATCCATCATTTCCATAAGCGTAAATACAACCAACATCATACCAGCATGTGATAATACGAATCCGCCGACACGCAAGAATGACATTGTATTAGTGATATATGATAATATAACTTCAAACGCTTCGAAGAATGCTTCTGTAATGAATCCGCCGACCCCATCCGGGAACATTTTGTGTCCATGCATTAGTCTTTCCAATGGTTCTTTAAACATAATAACTAAAATCGGTAAGATTGCAAACGGAACTATAAATAAAGGTTGTAATAAGCTATATCCACTGGTGAACATTAAAACAATTGTCACTAAAACAAAACCATAGAAAGTTAAACCGGCTACCCCATTATGAGAGAAGAAAGTTTCTGCATAATGTTTTCGTTTTAGCGAAGTAATGATATTTAATATCATCGCAGTAACAATAAATATCGATCCTAATCCGACCGTTGCGATCAGCAAGGTCATTGTGAAGTTAGAATCCATAACATGGATTGGTTTATCCACTAAACCAAAGACATTTTGGAACACCGGAATCAGGATCTCTTCATTTCCAAATACCGAACCGTATAAGAAACCGAAGACTGCTGATACCAAACCTATTCTCATCCCAATTTCTCCAAGTCTCATTCCTTTAAACTTGAAGAGTAAGAAACTTAAGAGAATCAATAATAATCCTTGACCTAAATCACCGAACATAATCCCAAACAATAAACTATAAGTAATTGCTACTATCGGTGTAGGATCCATATCTTGGTAACTAGGTACTCCATACATTTCTACAAACATACCAAATGGTCTTGTAAACCAATTATTCTTAAGTTTGGTAGGCGGTGTTAAACGTTTATCATAATCAGGTGGTCTAGTTTCAATTTCTACCTCTGGCATGTCTTTAAAAATATCTTCCAATTTTTTTACATTATCCAGTTCAACAAACCCATTAATATTTATCTTGCTACCTAAGCCTACAACATATTTCTTTGCTTCATATAGTTTTGCTAAGAATAACAGCTCATTTTTAACTTCTATAAGTCTGCTCATAGCCTCTTCAATAATCTTTTGAATATCTTCTTCTATTTCTTTTAAGGATGCTTCAGCAACCTCAATTTCCATCTTAAGTGTCGTTTGAGCACTTACTGGAGTTCCATGAACAAAATCCGGAATATGAACTCTATCAAAGAATAATGACGAAAAGATATTATCTACTTCTTTTTCTCCATCATTAGTCGTCAAATATAGGCACCATGCGTAACCTCTATCAACATGGAAAGTTTGGAAAATAAAAGGTTTTGCGCTATAGAAATTAAGTTTTTCAATACTATCTAAAGGTAATCTTCCCACTCTAACATTAATATAATCACAAGAAAATAAGTCGTCTAAAGAAATATTTAAATTTTCAATATTATTTACTTCAGTTAATGCATCTTTATATTTCTTGATTAATTCTAAAGTATCTTTCTTATGATTGGTCAATTGATTGATTTCTTCATGAGTGTTATGAATGTAATCTCTCATGTTATCTAAAGAATAGTCAAGAGAACATACTTCTTTTTCAGGAATTGTTATATTGTATTGTTTTTCTATATCAATTATTTCCTTCAAAATGATATTACAAGGATTATCTGTAGAATAAGATTGCAACCCATGTACTTTATCAACTATTTCACTCGCTGGAACTAGATGAATAAAATCAATTTCAACTAATCTAGCTAAAATTGGATCTATATTTTTTGTATTTGATGCAATATTAAATAATTTTAGTTTAGCAATAGCCATCTAATTCACCTCAATATATTAACATTTTTCGAATGTCATCTTTTTTAATATCATATCTAATTCCTTCAATAATATTAAAAATATTCTTTTGTTCTATTTCATTTAAAAAGATAAAAACTGTATAAACAATTGCGGGAACTGTTGAAAAATACATATATCTTTTGGCCAAATTGTACTTTATCTTTTCTGCTTGGTACTCTATATATACATAGTCATCTTCATCTATATAAGATGCATAAACCGATTGAGAAATGCTGAATAAAACTTCATTAGGATCTTCCAATTTGATAAGTTCCTCTAAATCCGAAGGTTTCATTCGAATGTTTTCCATAATCAACGCTTTTTTTATTTCTTCTTCAGTCGCGTCATAGAATTTCTTTAAACGATAAATCTTAATGATGTTATCAATCTCAACTTTGGTTTGATAGATATCCATCAAATTCTTTTTAATCTTTCCAGTAAAATATTTGTTTATTCTTTCTATAATCAAATTATGATATTGTAAGAACAATGCTTGTTCAATGTCAGTATATCTTATATCAATCGGATCTTCTGCATAAAAAGGTCTAATAACATCTTCATATCTTGTACCCTTAAGACTAAATAACAAATCACGAAAAGTCAGAGACTTAGTTACCTCTTCAATATCAAAACTTGCGTGTTTTCTAAAGAAAAGAGGTAAATCTCTGATTGAGCTTTCTATATTACCGGAAATAATCGACCTTAAACTAGATAGAACAATCTCTATCTCTCTTTTGACCATATCAATTTCATAGAATTTACGATCACTAGTACTGACAAAATTAACAATTTTTGCGACATTGTTAAAATAGCTTTGCTTGATAAGATCTTCTAACTGACCTCGGTGCATCGAGTAATCCATAACCTTATCTAAAGTGTTGCTATACTTATCAGCCTTTTTTAAATATGCGACTATTTCAGGAATGCTATTAAATTTCAATAATTCTTCATAATCCGTAGGAAAAAGCCTCTTACTATACATGGACTTTGCTTTTGAGATTATTGAATTCCCTGCAAAATTAGGCATTATAGCTCCTTATAAACCATTATTCAATACAATATTGATATAATGTTTTTATCCATTCATCTTTATTCTTTTTATAATCTTGATCTAAATCTTTGATGTTTTTTTCAAAGTCAGCTTTTGCAGTAACCTGTGCTTCAGCAATAATTTTATCGACTTCGATTTTTCTAGCATCATATATTTTTTTTGCTTCAGCTTGATATTCAGCTTCGATTCTTTTTCTTTCTTCACGTAAAAAAGAACCTAATTTAGCCTTTTCGTCCTCAAGTTTTTTAAGCTCTAGTCTCTTTAACTTATCAAGTTCCACTAATTCTCTAATTAAATTTTCCAACTAACACACCTTCTTATTATCCATAAGTCTATTTTATTATAACATTTTAAATTTTTATTCCAAGTAAAATTTAAATTTGATAAATTAAAAAAGCTCAAGCGAGCTTTTTATTTTGAAACAATTTTTTCGATCTCGTATTTTGTTCCTTCCAAAGCTTCTAGAATGACTCTTTTAGATACATATCCATCATATGAAATAGCGCAATCATCAACTGACACTTTCACATTTGAGATGCCATATATATTATTAAAAATCCCTTCAAGCTCTTTGGCACAGCCTTTGCAACAAATGCCTTTGATATAAGCTATTTTCATACTATCACATCTCCTTATATAATAATTATATTACTATTAAGTAATGATGTCAATTAAGTCGCCATGTAAATAAAAAAATCAGCCGAAGCTGATAATAGTGGTGGAGGGGGACGGTTTCGAACCGCCGAACCCGATGGGAGCAGATTTACAGTCTGCCGCGTTTAGCCACTTCGCTACCCCTCCGTAATATTTTTCGCTATTACATTATAACAAAACAATATTTAAAATGCAACTATATTTTTCGCTATATTTTATTAGCGATTATTTTTAAGAAGAATATCATGAGAAAGATTATAAATTTGATTATATTGTGATATAATTGAGTCAGTAAAATTAGAGGAGAATTAATATGATTATAGCATTGATTGCCCATGACAAAATGAAACCTGAGATGATTGATTTTGCAAAGAAATATCGAGATACCTTAAAAAATCATACCCTAGTAGCGACAGGAACTACCGGACATAGAATCATCGAAGCTACCGGATTAAAAATCACTTGTTTTAGATCCGGACCTCTAGGAGGAGATCAAGAGATTGGTGCTGCCGTAGCTAACGGAAAGATTGATTTAATCTTTTTCTTTAGAGACCCACTAACTGCTCAACCTCACGAACCTGATGTATCAGCTCTTTTAAGACTTTCTGACGTCTATAAAATCCCTTTAGCCACAAACATTTCTACTGCAGAATTAATGGTCCACTCACTACAATAAAAGCTCTCTAAGTTAGAGAGCTTTTTTATTTAATATTATTAGTGGAATCATCATTTCGTCCTTCAATAATCCGGCATGAGTTGCTTTATGAACGTGTCCGGCATTTTGCAATCTAAAACTATACTTATCAATCGCTATTGAAAAGTAATCTCCCAAAAAGCCTTCTGTTCTAGGGCTTTTTTCACCCTTTCCGAAAATTCCAGTATTAATCAAATCGCTGCTTTTATATAAAACAAACTTATCTTTGAAGTGTTTGTTAAATAATTTCTCAAACTCTTGATGTCCATTATCTTTTATATAGAACGCTGTAGCTCTAGCTTCGATTGAAGGCTGATGTTTTAATAAGGAGGTTATGTCTTTGTACTCCCAAAGGTTGATTCCTTCAACATCAACTTGCCCATGATCAGCCGTGATAATTACAACTGAATCTTCTGAAAGATTGTTGGATAAAACTTGCATTGCTTTATCGATCTCATCAACATGATTCTTTACAATATCTGATTGTGTTCCATATTCATGCAAATAGGTATCTAACTTATCCCAATAAGCATATATGAAGTTAGTTTTACCATTTTTACTAATTTGTAAAACAGTGTTTACTTGATCTAATATAGTTTTATGTTCTTTAACTCTAAACTCAGGAAAAACTTCATGAGTCATAACATTTGGATTATAATTCTCAATACGCTCATATATCTTTTTAATTTGCGCATACTTTTCAGAGACATTATAATCGAATTTGTGCTCTTCATTATAATAATCTTGATTCAAGAAGAAGATGACATTTTTATCTTCTTCTGCAACATATTGTTGCCAACCAATCCAGGCAGTATTAACTGGAGGTAGACCAGTAATTGCAGTTGTTGTAGCGGCTACGGTAGTAGAAGGAAAAACAGTTGTCAATTCATCAATATTTTTGGATAACAAAAATTTAGCTTCATTTTTATGTTTTCTTAAAATTTCTATTCCCATTGCGTCTACTAAATATAGTACAACATTCCTATATTTACCTTCTCGTAACAACTCATCTAATGTTTCTAAAGAGTTATACTCCGTCTTAACTCCATAATTCTTCAAAATGGAATTCGTTAAATTCAACAACGAGTGATTATAATCAGGAAAAACAATCTTTGGCATATTAAACCACCTTTCTTGTTTTAGGTAAAAATTTAACCTTACTATATAAGTAAGCGCCAACTAAAGCTGCTAAAATATTACTAATTAGCATCGCATACCAAATCCCCATTGGTCCTAAATCTGTATATTTGTTTGCCAGTAGAATCAATGGCAATCTTAAAACCCATAGTCTTGTTATGGCTAAAACGAAAGATTTCTTTGTTTCTCCACTACCTTGAAAGGCCGATAAATAAACTTGGAACAAAGCCATTAAAGGCAAACCGATTCCAATCCAGAATACATAAGTCTTAGCAAAATCAATTGTATCTTTATCATTGCTGAACAAATTGACTATAAACTCACTTAACGGCAACAGGATTGAGATTCCTATCACCATCATTAATACCGACATAATAATCCCTTGACGAACTGATTTCTTTGCTCTAGGAACATTTTCTGCACCTACATTTTGAGCTATATAAATCGCTACTATTGAAGATACTGCCGAAACAGGGAACATAACCAATGAACTAATTCGGTTACCGATAAAAAATGCTGCAGAAACATTAGTTCCGTAGGCGTAAATCAGGGAATTCAATATAACAAAACCTACAGCTTGAATGGATTGTCCAGCCGAAGCCGGAATTCCGATATCGAAGATATCTTTTACAATCGTTTTATTAAGTTGTTTTATATTGAAATTGACCGTTAAACTCTTTTTGGATTTCAGTAAGAAGAATATTACGGCTGGTAAAATAGTCACATGGGCTAGTACAGTAGATAGTGCCGCTCCCGTAACCCCTAGATTAAAGGTTAAAACTAATAAAGGAGTAAGAATAATATTCAAGACTATACCAATCGCATTAACAATAACTGGAGTTACTGTATCGCCTGTTGCTCTTCTTACAGCTTCAAAAGCGAAAATTAAGAACAAAATCGGTAGTTCAAAACTTCTAATACGCAAGTATGTAATTGCAAAAGTTAAATCAGAACCCTCAGCGCCCATTAACTTTAATATATATGGAGCTAATGAAAAAGCAACAATAGTAAAAACTACACCTAAAAATAAAGCAATGAAAACTGTGTTGTTAGAATACTTTTTTGCAGTTTCATAATCTCCTTTACCTACATATTGACCTATTAACGCATTTCCAGCAACGCTCAAACCCATCCCAAAAGAAATAAAAATAAAGAATATTGGCCAAGTTAAAGCTACAGCACTTTGCATTGAAGTGGCTAAGGAAGTCCCAGCATCTGTAGTTCCTTCTACCATTCCTAAAAATATTCCATCCACTATATCATGGAGTGTTTTTAAAATATTTACAAGAAACACAGGAAAACTTAAATAAATAAGTCCCTTCCATATGGGATCTCTATATAATATAATCTCGGTTTTCTTGTCTAAAATTGTGCTCATATTTTCACCTTAAAATAAATTGTGGCGTACTGTATAATCAGTACGCCACTTATAATGCATATAGCATTTTTAGTTTGAGTGGTGCCGAAAGCAGGAATTGAACCCGCAACCTACTGATTACAAGTCAGTTGCTCTACCAATTGAGCTATTTCGGCATGGTGGAGATTGACGGGCTCGAACCGCCGACCCTCTGCTTGTAAGGCAGATGCTCTCCCAGCTGAGCTAAACCTCCATTTTTCACTCGCATAAAGATTTTACTATTTATTAGTTTTATTGTCAAGAAAAAAAATTCAATTTTTCTTAAAAATTAGGAATATTATTTCTGTCAAAAACATTTACTCCAATATTATTAATTTTCTTCAAAAAAACTGACACTACCAGCAGGTCGGCACTACCACCAAAACTTAGATTATTAGCAATACAAAAATCATTAAGTTTCACAATATCTAAACCTGAATTTAAATCTAAATTAGAAAACATTTCTTTTACTTCGTGGTAAAACTTAATATCTTTTGATCTTTTTAATAAGGTTGTGTCTTCAATATGTATTATATAATAAACTAACAAATTTAATAAGTCTTTTGCATTTAGATCATTTATTAATCCAATTCCGTTTTTGATGTTTGCAAATCCACTTAAAGCTTCTCCACGAACACCAGTTACGCCAAACTTACTATGAGCTACATCCCCATAACTCGAACTATCAAATTTATAATCTTTTAGGAGGTTTTGAGAAAATTTTGTTGCTACATCAAAAATATTTTCCGGTTTATATCTTGATACCTTCAATGCGTATGATGATATCATTATTCCCAAATTAAAAATTAAGCCTTTATAACAATTGATTCCATTTGTAGCCTTAAACATATCTGTTTCAGCGCTTTTTCCTATATTTTTTAAAGTATCAATCAAATTGAAATCATACTTTTTTTCTATTGTTGAAAAAAACATATCAATTATTCT
>JAVEQW010000128.1:0-2502 GCA_034007385.1 Candidatus Izemoplasmatales bacterium | reverse complement strand
ATTTTAATGGAAGTCTCGTTCCAGCTATTCGTTGATTTCTTCGGGGTCGATCAGGTCAGGCAACTTCCCGAAATGAATCAAAAACAAGGCAATACGCCGGGTGTAGTTTTTTAATGTACTTTTACTCTGTCCACGCAACTCAATCTGTTGATCAAGTTTATGGACAACGTTTTCAAGTTCAGGAACAAGCACAGCGTTGCAGTGCTAGTTGACAAGAATTAGTAATTTGAAAAGCAATTATTCATAGGAAGTTCAGGGGTAAAAGCCCCTGTCTTCATATAGCTTCAAAACGTTAGTTCCAAATTTTATGAAAACATCGTCTTTAAAAATATTCGTTTCAATGTGTTTTCTTCTTTTTAGTTGTGTGGGAACAACTACCAAAAAAGAGAAGCCGCAGATTGATATTTCGAGTCTTAGGACAAAGTCGAGAGAAGCTAGAGAATTCTGTATATCAAAAGGCCTTGAAACAGATTTCTATATACTTATTGATCTTGCACGTCATTCCGGATTAAAACGTTTTTACATCTGGGACTTAAAAATGGACACAATAGCTGATAGTTTTCTCGTAAGTCATGGCTGTGGAAATAATCCTTGGGGGCAAGATAATTCAAAAGATATGGCTATCGTCAGCAATAAAGAGGGTTCTCATCTGTCTTCAGTTGGGAAATACATTATTCGCGACAGAGGATATAGCAATTGGGGTATTCATATAAATTACAGGTTGTATGGCCAGGATCTGACAAATAGTAATGCTTACAGAAGAGAAATTGTACTGCATTCCTGGGAGAAAATATCAGATGAGGAGGTATATCCCAATGGAACGCCGGAAGGCTGGGGCTGTCCGGCCATTTCAAATGCAAGCATGCATATTGTAGATAATAAACTTAGAAGTACAAATAAAAAAGTTCTGCTTTGGGTAATCAAGCCATTAATGGTGGCGAGTGGATAATTTTTTTGAAATTGAAAATAATTTAACAAAAACAATACTCATGGATACTATATTTTGGATATGCGTTAAAATTATGCAAATAATGAGTAATGTGCTTGGGATAACTTACCAGCAGTTAAATGTTCTATTATTTGTGATAATACATCCGATAATAACTTTGGTTTTGTTTATAAAATATAGGAAATATAAAAGACTATGGAAAGAACAGCAAGCCCCAGAAAAGATGTCATGACAATTAATTCCAGCAGGTAACAAATAGGAACAGGGGCGGTCTGCAATTCCGATCCCTTACGTACGGGATCGGAACCAGCGATTATTAGCTTATGCTGAGATCGTCCTTCGTTTGGTTTTTTTTGAGCTTCGTTTATAAACCAAAAAAACACACAACGCCTCCCTCAATCCTAAGTGTCCGGGATAAAGCATGATTTCTTCCTCCTATCAAAAATATTAGGATGAATAATCCTTGTATAACGGAAAGAATCGGGTGCTTTTGATAAAATTATCCGCGAAGGCAGATTTAGTTCAACAAAAGCTATAAGCTACAACCACATGGTAAAATTAGGAATTTCGTACTTCTAACAAAGATTATGCTGGCCGCGATGATGGAATTTTCAAAAAGGCCCGTCAGCGCATAGCCACGCACTTTGTCATTAATAAAGAAAAACCGAAAATGAGCATAGAAAAATCATATAACTCCTGGGCAGAACAATACGATACCAATGAAAACAAAACACGTGATTTAGACACTAAATCGACTATTAAAACTTTGACGAAATATGACTTTAAAAACGTATTGGAATTGGGATGCGGCACCGGGAAAAATACTTCCTGGCTATTGAATAAAGCAGAACTAATTATCGGGCTGGATTTTTCGCAAGGCATGTTGGATATAGCAAAAAAAAAAATAACTGACCATAGAGTTGAATTCAAAAAGGCTGACCTGACAAAAGATTGGGAAATTGAAAATCAATTTGCTGATTTAGTGACTTCAAGCTTGACACTCGAACACATTGAGGATTTAAACCATATTTTCAATCAGGCGAATAAAAAATTAAAAGAGAATGGACTTTTCTTCATAAGTGAATTGCATCCATTTAAACAATACAGTGGAAGTAAAGCAAGGTATGAAACAGGAAATGGAATTGAAGAACTAAGCGTTTATACTCATCATATTTCCGACTACATTGAAAATGCAGAAAGTAATGGTTTTGAAATACTGGAAATTAAAGAATGGTTTGATGAAAAACCCGAAAAAGAAATCCCAAGGCTTATTTCTTTTGTTTTCAGAAAGAAGAATTACTAATGCCAACACTTTGCAGCTCACAAAAAATGCATACTCCCCGATACTCAAGCTGTCAATTAACTATTCGTTACCGATTAATTAATTGCTAAAATCAATGATAAAAAAGTCGTGTCTTTACACTAAAAACAAAAATGACATTTGAGAAAACATACGAGTTTCAGGAAGGGAACCGGTTGATCATTAATTTACCCGACAGATTTAAGTCAAAGAAGAAGGTGAGGGTGATTATTGAAGACATTGATGAGGATAG
>JAVEQW010000039.1:0-11254 GCA_034007385.1 Candidatus Izemoplasmatales bacterium | reverse complement strand
TTTTAACAAAGGATTCAGTTTTATAAATTAACCCTTTTAATTTCATTATCTACCACCGTTTACTTATTTTAACATATTATATTGTGTACATTTTTAATTTCCATTAAAAAAGCGTATTCAAACGAACACACTTAAATGTGATTTGATTGTCTTGATTTCAAATACTGCTCTAATTCTTCTTTAGCCTTTTTTCTTGATGTTTTCATCTCATAAAGATTTATATCAGCTTCAATAAGAACCTTTCTGAACTTGTTTTCCGAGAAACTATTAAATGCATATCCATATGAAAAACCTATATGCTTCGATAAATCATTATGTGAAGTGTTTTTCTTTAAATCATATAATATCTCTTCGATATCATTCATATCTTTATTTAACGCTATTAATAAAAACTCATCTCCACCCATCCTTATTGGAATCAAATTTTCATAAGCATGGGCTATACCTTTTAATGCTTCAGCGAATCTAATTAACAAACTATCACCTTCACTATGACCCAAGTAATCATTAAATAATTTTAATCCATCTAAATCAAACATTATCAGAGAATAATTATGATAATTATCTTCAATATCTTTTTCTAGACTCTCAAAATAATTACGGTTATATATTTTAGTCATCAAATCATGTGTCATAACATAGTTAATATCGTTGATGTTTTTTTGGTTTTGAGTTTCATCATAAAACAGATAGAATTTACCCGAGTGTTTTAAGAGTGGGAGATTAATTTCCTTTTCCATCATATGAAGATAAACTTTATTCTTGTCGTAGTAATTTTCTATTGTTTTAGGATCTTGATAAATTACCGCTTTATCAACAACTAATCTTTTAAAATCTGAAAATGTCAGTTCATCTTCAATTTTTAATTTAAATCTATTAACTAGTTCATTTGATGCAGATATAATTATTCCTTGCTGATTAACTAAAAGATACATTTCTCTTAGGTTATTAAGAATAAACTCATTCCCGTTAAACTTGAAAATTAGTTTTAAATCCCTAATATAAAAGATAACATACAATAAAGTAATCATAAGAACTAAAGCAATGTAAGTTGGGTCTAAAGCAATACTGTAAACAAATAGATGAATTACGTTTGCAGTAATACCCAAGACAATTGCTAAAACCATAGTAATGAAAGGAAATATGTCTTTTTCTCTTTTGAAATTGTTAAATAATCTTTCAGTAATAGCGACAATCGCAACTATTAAAATGCTATAACAAATTGCAGTATGTATATAAAAAACTGTTCCGTGATTTGCAGTCGATATCATCTCATAGGTTAGCGATTCACTAAATCCAATGTCTAAAACTAACTTATGTAATGTATTGGTATAAGAAAACCCTATGTCTAAAACAAATACTAGTATAAAAAGATAAATAATCCACTTAGAAACTTTTTTATCTAAATACCTCATTATTGCTAAGAATATCAAGGCTGTCAACAAGAAAACAAGTGGATAAACTGTCAAAGATGCATAATATATCACATAGGCATTGTTTGCAACATATCTAACTCCAATAATAATTGTCCATAGGAACATAAAAATGCTCAAGTACTTAAAGTAATTATATCTTGGATTTACGTTAAAAAAATCCAATCTTGCCAGAGGCATTACGGATAAGGATGCAACAAACATATATAATAACCATAAGTATATACTCATTTAGATATCCCCTTATAAACAACAATTTATATCAATATTATACACTCAAAATCTTTTATATTGAAGTAATCTTTTTTTATGTAATAAAAAATCATAGTAAAAACAATAATTCTTTGTTATACTTTAATATATTCAATGGAGGTTAATTATGAAAATTGGTATTTATGGCGCTGGAGCCATGGGCACTGTTTTAGGAGCTTATATAACAAGAGCGGGATATGACATAGATTTGATTAATAGAAATCTAGAACATGTACATGCATTAAATGAAAATGGAGCCAAGATTATAGGTAAAATCGAGTTCACTCAAGCTGTAAAAGCAATAACACCTAAAGAACTTAAAGAAAAGTATGACATTATCCTATTAATGACTAAACAAAAGTACAATAAAGAAATCAGCGAATCTTTACTACCGTTTTTAAAAGACAAATCTTTAGTTTGTACAATGCAGAATGGTCTCCCTGAAAAATCGGTGGCTGATGTAATTGGGAAAGATAGAACATGTGGTTGCACAATGAGTTGGGGTGCCACATTTCACGGCAAAGGCGTGAGTGAACTTACTTCAGAGCCAACAAGAGAAACATTAACTTTTAGCATTGGAAAATATGGCGATAACGATGATGTTTTATTTAATTATATTGTTGAACTATTAGATTCTATGGGAGAAGTAAAAATAGAAAACAACTTCACAGGTGCAAGATGGGCTAAATTAATGATTAATTCCGCTTTTAGTGGTTTATCAGTTGTAACAGGAGCTACTTTTGGTGAAATTGCAAAAAATAAAAACTCACGTCTTTTAGCACTGAAGATTATAAAAGAATGTATAGAAGTCACTAAAGCCGGAAACATAAAAGTCGAACCCTTACAAGGAAAAGATATTATCAAACTTTTAGATTACAACTCTAAATTCAAGAAATGGATTTCTATGATGCTAATACCTATTGCAATGAAAAAACATAAGCTTATTAAGTCAAGCATGCTTAGAGACCTTAATGAAGGAAAGAACACTGAAATCGACTATATTAATGGTATGGTATGTGAATATGGAGACTTGTTTAAGGTAGACACACCATTGAATGATAAAGTTGTTTCAATAGTTCATTCTATCGAAAACAAAGAACTGCAACCAAGCTGGAATAATCTTCTATTTTTCAAATAACTAATAAAGGCAAAAAATCCCAAAACCTATTTGTTTTGTGGATTTTTTCTTTATAATGGATTTATTTTTAAAATCTGTTGTGTTATAATACGTATGTTATAGCAATGAAAGAAAAAGGAGAATCATTATGAAAGACGTTTATCAAAAACTTAGTAAAGATTTCTCGATTGATGAAATAGCGGAAAATTTAGTAAATGTTCCTGGAGAAGAAATCGCCAATTTTTTAAATGAACTAGACATAAATATTCCTAGGTCAATCCGTTTTAACTCTTTACAGAAAGTTCTATTTCCAGTTTTACAACAAGAATACAATGATTTGCTTAAATCTGACAGTGATGCAGACGGTCCAGAAAGACTAGAAGAGTCTAGAAGGCAGACACGTTTAACTTGGATAGATTCTTTTTCAGAAACTCAATTCGAAAATGAGATTTACAAGTTCAATAACAAAGACTACGAAAGAGAGTTTTTGTTTGAATTTTGGAAACGTCTCTTAAACTTCTTAATAAAAGAAGCTATTCCTAAAGAAGACATTGCTGCTTTTATTGAAAAAGTATCTCGTAAATATGAAAACAACCAAGGCACTCCACCTTTAAGACTATTCAACAAAGCGATTGAACCGCTTATTTATGATGAAGTGGATACATTTGACGGCTTAACGAGAAGCGTTTTTGCTAGTCGTGTAGTTTTAAGTGCTACGATTAGCGAAATCAAACAAATAGGCGCTAAGTACAATATCAAAGTTCCTACAAGATTAACCAAAACACAAGTTATGGAAATTGTAGTAAATGAATTAAAAAAGCGAAATGAATATATCCCTGATATACATTCAGAATTAAATGAGTTCAATTTAAAAGAATTAGAAGACTTTGCAAGATTGAACAATATCATAGCTTTCGCTTACATTAACAAAGATCAAATGATTGAATACATGTATAAAGAGCATGACTCAAAAAATATTGTAGCTAAAAGATACCTCACAGATCCTGAAGCCTTGGAAAAACTAGATCGTGAAACTGAAGAAATAGTTACCGAAATAGAGACTATTATTGAACACGCTCCTGATGAGCCTGATCTTGGTTTCACACCGGTTGATAAACCGGTTGAAGAACCAGTAAAAGCTCCTATAGAAGTTCATGAAGATGTAATTTCTGATATTAAAGAAGAAACATTACCTGAAGAAAAACCAATTGAAGAAAAAATCGAAAAACCGGTTATTCTTCAACAAGACTCAGAAAGTATTGAAGAGATTAAACATGAGCTACAATCGCTAAAACAAATAGTTTTAGAGCTTCAAACAAAAGTCGAAAATCTACAAGAAGACACAACTAAGAACGGTTCTAAACTTGAGTATATTTCCAAGAGAGTTATTCCTAAGTGGGTTAAAGTTTTAGTTCTTATACTATTTATCATTACAGTTTTCTTCATGATATTCATTCCATTATCAATAACGTATCCAGACGCACCTGTAATTAGTCAGATTGCTTGGGCTTTAGATCAAGTACCATTCATTGGCGATAGATCTTTACTAGAATTCTTGCAAAGATTTTTTGAAAGACTTTTTATAGGTTAAACTAATTCATAAAATTAAGAGAACTAAATTTTTAGTTCTCTTTTATTTGCATTTTTCACCAATAAAATATAGTATATGTTCGTATATAAGAATAGCTATATCAAATTCGAGGATTAATATGACTAGACATATAATCAAGAAAATCTTCATAATCTTTTATTCGCGATTGTTTTCAGTATCGCTGTTTTTTCTCATGGTTTTATTAATGAAAGCAATTATCTTTCTTCACCATCCGGTCCGCCTTGGGAGCAAGTCCCATCGAATGACTATACTTCAATGCAATATAACCTAGACTTGGTTGATGCATACCAAGCTTGGCAATTAGAAACAGGTGATTCTAATGTGGTTATCGCTATAATTGATTCTGGTGTTGATACCGATCATCAAGAACTAGTGGGAAGAATCTCTGATTTGTCTTATAATGCGTATACTGAAGAAGTCGGTATAGAGTATGTCGAAGATGATTTGGGTCACGGAACTAACGTTGCTGGAATAATAGCTGCTAAAAGAGATAATGATTTTGGAATTGATGGTTTGACAGATAACGTACAATTAATGATTATCAAAGTAAACAGACCAGGTGAAGAAGGTTATCTCAATAGTTTGATTGTAAAGGGTATTTACTATGCTGTCGATAATGGAGCAAAAGTAATTAATTTATCTCTTGGAGGAACATCCGAAGATCCTACTGTTTTAGCCGCAGTTGAATATGCACATGAGAATGAAGTATTTGTAGTTGCATCATCGGGAAATGATGGGGATGGTACACTACTTTATCCCGCATCCTATCCTACTGTAATATCTGTCGGCTCAGTTGGAGAAAATAGTGAAATTAGTGACTTTTCAAATTACGGTGAATATGTCGACCTTGTAGCCCCAGGAGATTTACTTTATACTACAAATCTTGAAAATGGGTTTGCTAAGGTGAGTGGAACATCATTTTCAGCTCCTCATGTCAGTGCATTAATAGCACTTCTAATAAGTTATGGATCATTCTCATATGAGGAAATTCATCAAAACTTAAAGCAAAGTTCGATTGATTTAGGCGATTTAGGCAGAGATGATTATTATGGCTATGGTCTTATAAATTTTAATAACTCTTTATCAACAGACTTAATTAAAATTACATTACAGAAAAACAATGGGGAAGAAAATGAAGCTCTTTGGATAGATATAAACTCATCTCTACCAAATGTTACCAACCCTATTTTAGAGCACTATGAATTTGATAAATGGTATCTTGATGAAGAACTTCTAACTCCGATGCCAATTGATTATATATTCACCACAGACACAAATCTATATGCAAACTATAATCCTATTTATTATACGGTTACATTTATAAACAATAACGAGATATATGATCAAATTACAATAATGAATGGAAATAATATCGAGAGTCTCCCAGAAATAACAATAGATGGAATGAGATTCTATGGATGGTACTATGAGTCAGATTTTATTACCAAATATTCTTCAGAAACAATAACAGAAAACTTAACATTATATGCTAGGGTAGAACAATTCAAATATATAGTAACTTTTTTAGATCAAAATAATGATTTTTATCAAGAATACTTGGTTGAACCCAACGGAACAATAGAGTCTCCAGAAGGTCCAATCAAGGAAAGTGATGATTTGTTTGATTATCTATTTGTAAGTTGGGATAAAAATCTAGAAAACATTACCTCTGACCTGATTGTCAAACCTATTTACAAAAAAATCTTATTTTTTCAAATGGTCAATTTAAACCCAGGAATAGACACAATTCATAAAAATGAAGAGTGGGTTGATGAGGGTATTTCACTTAATGATGATAGATTAACATATGTAATAAAAAACACTATAAACACCAATATTATCGGTGCCTATACTATTGAATATGATGTCATCTTTGAAGATGAAATAGTTTTTACAGCAGTAAGAATTGTAAATGTGATTGAAAAGGATCAAGAAGTAATAATTACTATAAATGAAGGTGTGACAACTGTATTAAAAGGTAATGATTATATTGAAACAGGAGCAACTTCAAATATTGGTGAAGTAATTATTGAAAGCAATGTTGATACTGAAAAAATTGGTGTTTATAAAGTTACCTATAAAGTGAATATTGATGGTGTGATATATCAAAGGTCTAAATTTGTTTTTGTCATTGATGCAGATTTTAATCCGTTGACTGATTTGCAGTGGTACTACTATAAGGGTGATGAAAATGAATAAAAAGATAATAATAATTCTCCTATTAGTTCTATCACCAATTATTTTATTAGCTTGTAACGCAAAGATCGATGACATCGATTTTTATCTGAATCCTGGACTTGATACAGTAAACCTAAATGGCGAGTATGAAGATCCTGGAGTGACGGCTAAAGTTTTCGGTATAAGAAGATCGACCGAAGTGTTAGAAAACACAGTAGATACTTCTCAAGAAGGAACTTATTATATAAAATATAAATTTGATTACCAAGATTTTTACTTTGAACTGACAAGAATAGTTATTGTATTAGATGAAACTCCACCTATTATCAGTTTGCATCCAGGTTTAGATACAATAAAAGTCGGACAAACATGGATTGATTCTGGTGTTAATGTTTCAGATAATGCAGGTACTGATTATACATTAAGTGTTTCGGGTAATGTCAACTCAAGTATTGCAGGTTCATATATCATATCCTATATAGCCACAGATTCAGCTGGTAACACTTCAGTATTAACTAGAGTAGTAAATGTCGTTGAATAAAAGAAACACGAAGCGATTCGTGTTTTATTTTACTGCAGTACAATCAATTTCTACCAGTGCGTCTAGAGGTAGTCTAGCAACTTCCACCGTAACCCTAGCTGGTTTATGTTCACCAAAGAAGTTTTTATAAACTTCGTTCATATCCTTAAACATGTTCATGTCTTTTAGAAAAACACCGCATTTAACAATGTTTTCTTTTTTCATTCCCGCTTCAACTACTATTGCTTCTAGATTTTGCAAACACTGTAAAGTTTGACTTTTAATCTCTGTAGCATCAACTTTTTTTGTTCTTGGGTTGATTGGTGTTTGACCAGATACATAAAGCGTTTTTTCAACTAAAATTGCTTGCGAATAAGGCCCAATTGCTTCTGGAGCATTTGGTGAATGTATAAATTTCATAATTAATCTCTCCTTTATAATGTCAGCTATTTATAGCTGATTTTTTTCTTTTTAACAAAATACATGATGGAACCGCCTACAAAGTAAAGCGCCGAAAACATAAGGGTTGTAAGTGAAACACTGTTATAAAAAATCTTTAGATTGTAAACATCATTTGGTATGTTAAATACTTCGATTTCGAGATTGTTTTGATCTGGATTATCATCTAATCTAAAGAATTGCATGTCATAAACAGCATTTTCTTCAAGCAATAGATTAAACAAGTAAGCGTCAATTTCATCGATAATTATTAGTTCGTCAGAATAGATGTTTTTTACAACTGTACTATCATAGATTTCATTATCTTTTTTTACCCGAATACCAAAAATCTTTTGTATCTCTTCAGCTTGATTGTAAGTAGTAATTTTTAAGTATTCAGAAGTTGATTCAACTCTAATATAGTAGGCATCAAAATCAATATTTCTGATGATTGCCTGATATTCACCCCCATATTTAACTAAGGTTTCAGTTCCATCAATTTTTATCGATGCAGAATCTATCTTATCTTGTTGAAGACTAGATAAAAAGAAAAAAACAATCGAAACAATAATTAAAATTATCGGAATAAGAATTAATTTAAGTATTTTCATAATCTCTCCTCATTTATTCACTTCTTCTACGTATAAAATGAATTGCTATAATTGTGAATCCTGATATAGCTGCAAATACAAGTGTAGTGAAAGAAACGCTTTCCATCAAGGATTTTAAATTATAGATATTTTCAGGTATGTTAACTAAGGCAATATTAAGCTTATCTCCATCAGAGTCAACTCTCGATAAATTGAAACTATAGTTTTTGTTAATCTCCAAATTGACGAAGAATAAGTAATCTTCCATTTCATCAATAATTATCATTTCTTCTGATAAAGTTGAAATAACTATATCCCTGTTATATTCACTGCCTTCTTCAGTTATTAGCATTTCAAATTCACGAATAAGATTACTGGATAAATCATATGTAGATATTGATAAAAAATCATCTAAAGATTCGATACGAATATAGTACTCTTCATCCATTAAATTTCCGATAATTGCAAAGTATTCTCCCGCATATACTGGTGTATACTGATTTTCATCTACATAAATATATCCCTTATCGAGTTTGTTTGATTGATTAAATGCAATAATGGAAGTAAATATGGAAACTATAACTAAAATAATTGGCAAAAAAATAAATTTTTTAAGTTTCATAACTAGTACCTCTATAATATTTTATCATGTATATTACAAAATTAGTTAACATATTATTAATAGATTTAATTGATATTTATTGGCTAGGCTTATTGACATGATTTTTCTGTTGCTATATTGTTTTCTCTGCCCAATTGCTTTAAACTTATTTCTCCTGATATTATCAATCTTACATACTCATATTTAGCTTCTTTGCTCCAATATTTGTTTGTTCCACCTTTTGGTCTTCCCACTTTCTTAACCTCCTCTTTTTATGGTTTTTTGACGTGCCTCATTTTGCTTTTTGTTGATAACTTCGTTATCCAAAAAGCTTTCTTTCTCATAAATATATTATATCTCTTACCATATAGAAAAAGATGCTAGTATTTCACATAACGTTTTTTATGTGTCTACTAACATCTTATCAGTTCACTAACTATCTATACTGTATACTATTTCAAAAATTAATTCGCTATTTTTCTTAATCATGTCAGCAATAAAATTACTAGCTACTTTCCATACATTATTGTTTTTGGCTAGATCGGAGTAATCTGAACTGTATTCAAGGAAAGGTTGAATATAATCGCCTCTAATAACGAATGAGTCAATCCCTAAAATCCATATATAATATTGCTTACATCTTTCTATAACTGCTAAAGCATCTTCTTTATTATATAGAAATAGATTATTTTTCCTTATAGCTTTCTCGAGAAATTCCTTTTCAATAATATCCATATTGCTATTCCACAACTCTCAGATTTTCTGTAATGTTTATAAAAAACTCTGCACTCCATATATCTAGTTTTCTAATGTCCTTAACAAATGGTAAGACATCTTTTTTCGCCTCTTCAAAGTCGACATATAGAAATCGATTACTAAGAAGTGCTATCAATGATTGTCGATTCAGCAAGAACTCAGAATCAATAAATCCAGACTGCATCAATCTTGCCTTCAAATGTTTAATATTTACTGGTATATCCATTGCCAAAAAGAAAATATAATCATAAAAATCTCTCCCTTTTATCCTTGTTTTCCAATTTCTTCTAAGAACAGCGTCAATTTTACCAGCAAATAATGAAGGCAAGTCGTATACCCTTACTTGGTAAGGAGATGGCAAGAGTCTAAATTTCATTTCAGTTGTCGCAAAATCTGGTGGATTTATATCTATTTCAAATTTTACTTTAATTTTTTCGTTTGAATGCAATATGGATAAATCTTGATCCATATTTGGATAAAACAATAAGAAGTGCTCTTTTGTATTGCCTTTCAAGAAAACCGACTTGATACTTGTCTCTTGTGCTTTTATTTTCTCCTCAATATCAAGTTTAAGACCTAGAGACTCGACCTCTTCTCTTAAAATTGGTATAAAATCTTCGTAACAAAAATCTGGATTACTTACTAATAAAGAGAAATCTAAATCTTCTGAAAATCGATCAAGATTATGGAATATTCTTAGAGCTGTCCCACCATAAAATGCTGCTTTAGAAAAGAAATTGGCTCGTGATAGACCAGCTAACACAATCTCTTGTATTATTTCTTTTATAGCATTTTTTTTATCTTCTAATGTTGTAGTATCATATTTTTTCAACATTTGATCTATAATTTGCATATGCTTCTCCTTTTATGTATTTTTCTAGTAACATTAAATTTTTTGACTTGTATTTTGGTATTAACATACTTAACTTGTCTATATCTAGAGAGAAAAACTCATCCGGGTAAACTCGCAAATCTTCAAAAATCATTTTTTCCAACTGTTTTAAACTTGTCACTGTTTTTAAGGAATACAATTTGTCACACAAAGCTTTTTCCTTCGATGCAATATAATATACATAATTACTCTCTTCAATTGCCAAAATATCAAATGGATAAGCTGCTTTAGGGATGTCCCTATAAATATAAGTTCCAAATGGAGTAATGTATTTTTTTGTTTTTTGTTTGTTATAAGTTGCGGAAGTATAGTTTGTGACTCTTTCAGGGATCATTCCATAATAAGATAAAGCATAATCAAAAGACAGATACGAAGGTCCATATATATAAGATGCTAAGTAATATCCAGGAATAGTTTTGTCAGTTTCGTATAATCCTCTAATAATCGGTATATATTTCCCAGCCATTATTTCTCTTCGAATTTTACCGTTGATATCGCTATAATTCTTATATTTAATTTTTAGATTTTCAACAGTTTTTATCATTTTTTTCCTCCATTTAATTGTATTATATACCTTTTTGTGGAGATTTTCAATATGTATAACTATAATTTATATTGTATTTTAAAAAGAATTTTAAAAGTTAATTTGATTTAATATAGTAAAAAAAATAGTTCCTTCAATCAGAGTGGTATATTTAATATCCCTTATCTCCAACTTTTGGAAGCTACTTCATTCTTTTATGGTGGAACCAGAGGGATTTGAACCCCCGACCCCCTGCTTGTCAAGCATTTTCACACACACTCATTATTACCCTAAATTTAGCCGTTTTAACAAATGCCATGGCTAGTTTGACCCTTGTCTTGA
>JAVEQW010000038.1:0-11292 GCA_034007385.1 Candidatus Izemoplasmatales bacterium | reverse complement strand
AATATGAATCATATTTTCTCTCACCGATTCTTTCATCAACTATCTTAATGTCTGAGTTAATGAAAATCGGTTGAACTATCGCTCCGATATTATTTTCTTTCATTTCTTTTATCTGAGATCTTGTTGCTAATTGAGCATGGATAATGGCGTTACCTTCGCTTTTTCTAGGATGCTCTTCTTGAACTTTTTTGAATGTCCTTATAACCTGATCAACAGTTCGATCACCTATCGCATGAATTACAGAATCCATGTCATTTTTATTGGCCAAACTAACCAACTCATAAAGTTCTTGATCAGTAAAAGTCAAGATGCCTTTATTGTTAAAGTCATCAGAATAGGCTTCAAAAAGCGCTGCGGTTTTTCCGCCTAGACTTCCATCAGCCAAAATCTTCAAAGGTCCCATTTTGAAATTGTTAAATCTTTTATTTGCATATCCTTTATTAATGAAATCTTGGAGTTGATTAATAGGCAAGTTTACTTGTTCGGTAATTTCAACATCTAAAAGATTCATCTCATCAACTTCATTGATAGCTTCGATAACTAATTCATATGGTACATTAAATGAAGAAAAGTCATCACTTGCGACTTTTGTGATTCCATTACTAATCAAAATTTTATTGGCATTGATAAGATACCTTTTCAAATCTTCTTTATTTGGTTCTGGAATTTTATCATAGACCAAACCCAATGCTTTTTCAGTAAAAATTCCTGTGTTATAATCAAAACTTCCACCTTCAATTTGTGGAGTTGATTCATCTATCCTCATCAGATCCAACATCTTTTGATTAACAACTGCGACATGCCCGCAAATTCGAAACAAAATCAATGGTTTGTCAATTTCTTGTAAATCCTTTTTTACAGGCATTCTCTTCTCTTTCAGATTTGCTTGATTAAAACCTCTAGCAACTAAAAAAGGTAAGTCTTTATCTTTGACTAAATCAATAATTTCACCAATAGATTTTGTTGATTTTAAATCGATTATTTCTTGATAGTATCCAATACCAAGCATATGCAAATGCGAGTCAATAAAACTTTTCAAAATCATGCAAATCACCTCACTGAAAATATTATATCATCAAAAAAAGAAAACCTGCAATTAAATGCAGGTTTATCTGATTGAAAGTTCCAACATCTCCTCAGAGTATTGGTTAGTATAGAGTTTATGATAAGCGCCATTTTTCTTGATAAGTTCTTTGTGAGTTCCGCTTTCGATGATTTCTCCACCTTCAAGCACTAAGATAACATCACTATGAACGATCGTCGATAGACGATGCGCTACAATAAAGGAAGTTCTTCCCTTTAATAATTTGTTAATTGCATTTTGAATCAATTGTTCAGTTTCGGTGTCAACGCTTGATGTTGCTTCATCTAGGATTAAAATCCTTGGATCAGCAAGAATCGCTCTTGCAAATGAAACCAACTGCTTTTGACCAACCGATAATCTTGATCCGCCTTCACCGCACTCAGTATTATATCCATCCTCAAACTTCATAATAAACCCATGAGCTTCTACCGCTTTAGCAGCTTCAATTACTTCTTCATCAGTTGCGGTTAGTTTACCATATCTGATATTCTCCATAACGCTACCGCTAAACAAATGCGGCGTTTGTAAAACATAGCCTAAATTCGAATGTAACCACCCAAGCGATCTTTCACGGTAATCAATTCCATCCACTAAAATCTCACCAGCTGTAGGTTCATAAAATCTGGAAATCAAATTGATTATCGTAGTTTTACCCGCCCCAGTGTGTCCTACTAAAGCAACAGATTGACCGGCTTTTACCTTTAAATTGAAATTGGTTAAAACCTGTTCGCCAACATGATATTTAAAGTCAACATTCTTGAACTCAACGTCACCGATTAATTCTTCAAAATTCTCTTTTTTATAATCGAAAATAGTTCCGTATTTTTCAATAACGTCTGCTCTATCTGTGATATCAGCTTCAGTTTCGATCAAAGAAACGATTCTCTCAGCTGAAGCTTGAGCTTGTTGGAAACGGGCATAAAAGTTCGCGATATTATTAACCGGATCGAAGAACTGCCATACATAGTTGGTAAACAACCATAATGTTCCAACGCTTATTGGCGCAATCGGATCAATTACCATATTACCACCAACATAATATACAAGTGCGATACCAATAAATATAATAAATAACATTATTGGAAAATACACACCTTGCAATAAATGTGCTCTAATTGATTGGCGTTTCATATCAAATGTCAACATATCAAACTCATTATAGTTTTGTTCTTCTAAAACTAGAGTCTTTGAAGTAATAGCACCAGTAATATCTTCATTATAAGCTCCGGTAATCTTGGAATTGACTTTTCTTATTGAACGATAAGCTTTTAAGATATACTTTCTAAAAAACACTGAAATCGCAGTTAATACAGGTACTAAAGCGATAATAACCAACGCTAATTTCCAATTGATGATAAACATGAATAGTGTCAAGAATATCATCAAGAATACTCCCCATGCTAAATCAATTAATCCCCATGAAAGTATTTCGCTGAGATTTCTTGAGTCTGAAGTCATTCTCGCCATAATCCAACCAACTCTTGTTCGGTCATAATAAGAAAACGGCAATTCTTGTAAATGGTTAAAAGCTTTTTCTCTAATACTGAAAGCTAGTTCGGTTTGAACCTTTCCGGCAAAGATAATAAATACATAAACCATTGTTGCTTGCACCACCATAAAAACCATAAAATAAACGATTAAAAGTGGCAATTTTGAAAAATCGGGTGTTGCTAAACCTTCATTAGGTCTAATAATATCATCAATCGCAAAAGCTGAGATATAAGGATAAATAATATCCGTAACCGCTAAAATGATAATAGCTAACATTCCCAGGATAACCGCTTTTTTCAGCGGTTTCATAAATGCAAAAATCTTTTTCCATACTACCCAATCAAACTTTTGGGATGTGAAGTTCTCTTCATCATGAAGATAATCACTCATTGTCCTCACCATCCTCTTCTAATTGGAAATTTATTTGAGATTGAATTTCCCAAATATTCTTATATAAACCATTTCGTTTTATTAATTCTTCATGTTTTCCTGATTCTTTAATTTTACCGTCCTCGATAACAATAATCTTATCAGCTTCTGAAGCTGTTGTTATTCTATGGGTAATAATAAAGACAGTCGAATCTTTCCATTCTTGATTTAAAGCTCTTCTGATTTGAATATCAGTTTCTGTATCAACAGCCGATAAACTATCGTCAAACACAAGAATCGGTTTTGGCCTTAATAACATTCTCGCAATCGCAACTCTTTGTTTTTGACCACCAGATAAGGTAACTCCTCTTTCGCCGACTAAAGTTTCATAACCTTTTTCAAAATTCATGATATCGTTATGTACTTTTGCAATTTTAGCGACGTTAGATACTCTTGTAATATCAGAACTAGCATCGGATATCTTAATATTGTCTTCAATTGATTTAGAGAATAGGAACGGTTCTTGTAAAATAACTCCTACATTCTTTCTTAAATGATGTTTTTCAATATCCTTGATTTCTACACCATCTATTAATATTTGACCCTTTTGGTAATCAAGCAATCTAATTAAAAGATTCATTAATGTGCTCTTACCAGAACCAGTCTTACCAATAATTGCGATTGTTTCACCTTTCTTAACTTCAAAATTAATATCAATGATTTGATCTTCTTTTGAATCTTGGAACTTAAAGGAAACATTCTTAAACTCAACGTCACCCTTAATCTCTGGTGTTAATTTATTTTCTTCGCCAACATATTCACCCTCATTAGAAATAATGTGGTCTAAACGTGAAATTGATACGACTGTTTTTGAAAAATCACCAACTAATCTACCTAATTGACGCATCGGCCAAATGATATTCCCAGCATAAGCTAAAAATGCAGTATAAACACCCACAGATATAATTCCTCTAGATGCATAAACTATTCCGATAATCGCAATAATAAAGAACTGGATAAATGATATAAAATCAGTTGAACTCCAGAAAAGCGCCATCTTCTTAACTAAACCAAAATCTGAATCTGTAAAATTACGGTTTAATTTTTTAAATTTTTCTACTTCATAAGCTTCATTAGCAAAAGCTTTTACAACTCTAGCCCCACTTACATTTTCTTGAACATGTGTGGTCATTACAGCTTCATTCTTCTCAATTTCATTAAACATCTTTTCAACTTTTCTAAAATACAAAGCAGCGCTTAATAAAAGCACAGGTGCAATCACTAATGAAACCCACATGATTGTCATATTCATCTTAGACATTTGATAAATGGATAATGAAACTAATAATACTAATCTCGCTACTTCAATACTTTGTTCAGAGATAAATCTTTTATACATCTCAACATCGGTTGTACAACGTTGAATGATATCTCCAGTTTCTGAATGCGAATGGAAATAATAATCAGCATCTCTTAATTTCTTATATAAATTATTTCTTAAATCATAAGCTATTCTTTCAGAAAAAACACCTGAAATAGCTCTTTGAACAAAAATAAATAAAGCTCTGATAAATGCCAATACGATAATTAAAATCGCCGCTAACAATAATTGCTTTGTAATTGTGTCGGCTTGAATCAAGTTTACAAAGAAACTTGGTAGTTTTGAACCTCCATCACTAAATCCTAAGATTTCATCAATAATATGTTGCCCGAAAAGTGGTGTTAAGGTTCTTAAATATGATACTATAAAAAGTGAACCCAAAGCTGGTAACAATAGCCATGAACTAGATCCCATCCATTTAAACATGAGACCTAGATGGCGCATTATATGCCGCTTTGGATTTTGTATGTTTTTTGTGTCTTCCATAAAATCCTCCAAAGCAAGTTTACATTCTCCTTATAACTTGCATCCCCAATAACTTCATGCCCTCATCAAGGATATTTCTGATTATAGAGATTAAAGAAAGTTTAGTATTTCTTTCTAATCTATCATCTACCATAATTTTTTCCTTGGCATAAAAAGTATTAAAATAACTGGCTAAATTAAGTAAATACTTCGCTAATACTGATGGCGAGTACTCATTCTTAGCCTTTATCAATATTTCTTCATACTGAGCGATAGTTTTGATGAGGTCAAAACTATGATCAGACATGAATAGTTCATAATTAATGTTTTGTTCATCATACTCGTTTTCTTCTAAAACCGAGCTGATTCTTACTGACGTGTATTGCAAATAAGGTCCTGTCTGACCAACAAAGTTGACCATATCCTCTAAATTAAATTCAACGTCATTCGTTCTATAGTTCTTTAAATCGTTAAAGATAATAGCTGAAACACCGATTTTTTCAGCAATTTCTTCTTTGTTTTCTAAAGATGGATTTTTCTCATTGATGTAAGCTAGCGAAAGGCTTGAAGCTTCTTTTAGAACATCTTCCAATTTCACAATCTTACCTTTTCTAGTTGACATCTTCTTACCGTCTTGTAAAACAAGTCCAAAGTTAATATGATGGATGTCTTGATAAAAATCATATTCCATCTTTTTAACAACTGCTTTCAACTGTTCAAAATGAAGCTTTTGCTCGTTGCCAACGACATATAAAACTTCATCGAAATCATATGTGTTTTTACGGTAGAAAAGCGCTGCTAAATCTCTGGTGATATAGAGCGTAGAACCGTCACTTTTTTGAATCAAAGCCGGTGGCATTTCTTCTCCTAAATCAACAATCATTGCGCCCTCATCCTTTTTGAGCAATCCTTTGGCATTAAGTTCATCGACTACGGCTTGCATTTTATCATTATAAAAAGCTTCGCCGTTATAAGAATCAAAATACACGTCGAGCATCTTATAGACTTTCATATACTCTTCTAGAGACACTTCACGGAAATGTTCCCAAAGTTTATTATATTCAGGGTTTCCTTGTTCTAATTCTTTGAAAATCTCTCTTGCCTTATCTTCAATCTCTGGTTTTTCCTTAGCTAACTCATGAAACTCAACATATAGTTTTACCAACTCTTCGATTGGATTTTCATCGACTTTTTCCTTATCGCCAAAATTTAAGTATGCATAAATAATCTTACCGAATTGAGTTCCAAAATCACCTAAGTGATTGATTCTTACTACATTAAAACCTAACTTTTCCATGATATTTCCAATAGCGTGACCAATAATGGTTGAACGCAAGTGACCAACTGAAAAAGGTTTAGCAATATTTGGAGATGAGTAATCGATGCAGACAGTTTTATCTTTGCCAATCTCATATTTTATATTGGTAACATTTCTTGCTTCTTTGACTACTTCTTTAGAAAATACTAAACGATCGAAAGTAAGGTTAATGAATCCGCCAACACGATTGATCTCTTTAAACCAATCATAGACTTCAGATTGTTCTAAAGCTTCAACTACAGTATCAACAACTTCATTAAGCGGTTTTCTAACTGCCTTGACAATTGAAAAAACCGGTATTGAAATATCGCCTAAATTGCTGGTTTTCGGCTCTTCCACAACCACATTGATTTCTTGATTATAAAGACTAGATAATCTAGCCTCTAGCTCTTTTCTTAATTCACTCTTAATTTTATCGATCATATGTATCATCTCCATCCAATATAATATTTTAGCACAGATAAAATGTTATTGCGCTAAATTATTCAATTCTTCTACCCTTAAATATAAATTTTCCAACTCAGCTTCTTTATCTTTAATAATCTGTTCTTGATTACGGTATTTTTCCACATCATTATAGATATCACTTGAAAAAAGCGATTGGTGTAGATCTTGTAATTCTTTTTCTAACTTTTCAATATCAACCAATAATTTTTTCTTTGATTTTTCCTTGTTTTCGTTTGAATTATTGGTTTTTGTTTTTATTTTTTCAATTTTTGGATATTGTTTCTGCAGATAGTGTAAATATTCTTCATAGTTACCTTCATAGATGTGCATCTCGGTATCCAACTTAATAATTTTTGAAGCTACCTTATTGATAAAATAACGGTCATGAGAAATAAAAATTATCGGTCCGTCATACTCTTCAAAGATATCTTCAATTACATTTTTAGAATCGATATCCAAATGATTTGTTGGTTCGTCCAGAACCAAGATATCAGGTCTTTCTAGCATCAACAACAATATCTGTAATTTAACAAGTTCTCCTCCGCTTAAGACCCTTACTTTTTTAAACACATCTTCGCCGGTGAACTCAACCTTAGCTAAATCACTTCTTACTTCATAGAGAGTTTTCTGCGGATAAATGCCATGGATAGTCTCAATTAAAGTCAATTCAGGATTAAAGTTGCTTAAGTTTTGATCAAAATAACCCACTTTCATTTCTTTTAAAAATTGATAATCTCCGGATAATGGTTGAATCTCGCCCAAAATCGTTTTAATCAAAGTCGTTTTTCCAGTTCCGTTATTGCCGATAATACCAATCTTTTCGAATCCTCGCATTTTCATATTGATATCGCTTATCAACGGTTTATCATAACCGATGCTTAGATTGTTCATCTCCAAGATGAAGGCATTGGTTGGCCTTTTGGTCTTAAAGTTGATGTTCAAGTGATTCGAACTGCGGTTTGGCAACTCAATCCTTTCAATCCGGTTCAACTTTTTAATTCGATCTTGTGCACTTTTAGCTTTTGTTGCCTTATAACGAAACCGATCCACAAAACTCTGTAAATGTGCAATCTGCTTCTGTTGCTTTTCATACTTTTTAACTAACAAATCATAACGGTTGAGTTTTTCTGTTTCATACTCATCATAGTTTCCATGATATACTTCTAACGATTGGTTATCGATTTCATAGATTTTTCTAACCACTTTATTAATAAAATATTTGTCATGGGTAATGATTAAAACTGCGCCGCGATAACTCTTTAAATAGTCTTCCAACCACT
Organism: Candidatus Izemoplasmatales bacterium; assembly: GCA_034007385.1. Lineage (GTDB taxonomy): Bacteria > Bacillota_I > Bacilli_A > Izemoplasmatales > Hujiaoplasmataceae > UBA2289. The sequence continues at coordinate 3,457 of JAVEQW010000038.1, read as the reverse complement.
CGATTATTTCAATATCCATATGATTGGTTGGTTCATCTAAAATAAGCAAATCAGGTTCAAGCATCAAAAGCTTCGCAAAAGCAATTCTGGTCTTCTCGCCACCGGAAAAACTTTCTATTACTCTGTCATATTCTTCTTTCTTAAAGCCAAACTTACTTAACAACATATCAATTTTTGTTAAATAGTCATAACCACCATTAATCAAAAACTCATGTTCTTTATCGCTATATTTTTTTAAAGCAAGCTCAGAATGGTCAGTCTCTAAAGATAGTGCTAGTTCATGAAGTTCACCCTCAATTCTCACTATATCTTTAAAAGGAATCAAGCATTCTTCTATTAAAGTATTATCAGTTGATTCAATTATTTTTTGTGATAAATAACCGACTTTTGCCTGCCTAAAAATAAAAATTTCCCCAGAATCTGGGGTAATTTCATTTAATATCATCTTTATTAAAGTCGTCTTGCCGACACCATTGCGTCCAATCAAAGCGACCTTCTCATTGCTGTTAATCTCTAAAGAAATATTGTCAAAAAGCACATTACCGCCAAATGTTTTATTTAGGTTATTTATTCGTAATAAGTTCATAGTGTCACCACCTAAAAGTTACAAATTTAGCGATTTAATATTGCTCGCCATAAATATTTTAGCAAATAAATATTTATTTTACAACAAAATATTTATTCGAATTCAAAATAATCTAAAATACTTATGCTGGATTAAATAAGGAAACGACGCCAATTACGATATAATACAAACCGCCCAGCATCAATAAAGCTCCCATAATTATCGTCACAATAACTGCATTTTTTTGTGGTTCAACCGATGTTTTATATTTATAGTTCATCATTCCTTTAATGAACTTTTTTGGATAAAATGATAATCTAAATCCCACAAGGAAAAAGAGTAGTCCTACTACTATTCCTAATATTGATAAAAACATAATAACTCTCCTTTAATCGTCTAAAACAACGTTTTCATTTCTTTCGTCAAGAATATATGGGTTTTCCATAATTTTCTTGAACTCTCTTAAGCTTAAACTATTATATAAACCGTCACTAATTCTTTCATCAATAACGATTCCCATTTTCATGATTTTCTTCACGCCAATTTCTTTTGTAGCTAAGTCAACCACTCTTGGTTCTAAGGTTTCTTTACCCATTGAAACAAATAACCCGGTTGTTCCAAAATTATAAATGTGATGGTAAACTGTTTCCATCTTAATTGATTTTAAATTAACCAAGAATATTGAAGTATGGAAAGGTGATGCATCAATAACTTTCTTTGGCAACATACCATGTTTATCCAGCCACATTAAAAACCTAACCATGACTTTAATGAAAAAGTTTGGTACTCTAGTTAATATTTTAGCAATATTATCAGTATCATTTTTAATATCACCTTTATTTTCGTTTACAGTTTTATGGACCTTTTCCATAACATCCTTAATTGATTCAGTACCATCAAATGTCAACTTAATTGTGGTTTCCTCAGCTTCATCAGTAAGTCTCTTTTTAACAGCTAAAGATATTTGAATGTTATTACGTTTGAATATTCTGCCGTTAACTATGAATCGGTTTAACTTAGGTCGCATTGATACAACTCTAACAAATGAAGCCATACAAATGTCCATGTAAGTTAATCTTAAACCTTCATTTTTTCTTTTGTCAAGGATATACTTATCCATATTCTCGCAATCAATTTCTTGAAGTTGCATAACCATAGCATCATTTCTGTGAAACATGATATGAGGAACCAACCTCATAAATGGATCTATATTTCTAACTTTTTTCCCGTCACTTCTTAATCCGAACATAGTGCACCTCCACTTAAAAATTACAATTGATTTTATCACACTTTTAAGTTATTGACAATTACTTTATCATCACAAATATTTCATATTTATGAAGTATGGTTTTTTTTTTGAAAATATGTTATAGTTTTTATTATAAAATATAAAAAGGAGATTTGCTTGATGATTTTAAAGAAATATGGCTATATTATTGTCCCCTTCACTTTAGTAATGGTTTTTTTATTCGTTACTTACTTCGGTAATCAATTGTACGCAGAGGCTTTTGGCAATCCTGGAGTTGATTACTCTTATATCTTTTTAGGTTTCAATGAAAAAGTACCGTTTTTACCTTGGACGATTTATCCTTATATTGTTGCTTACCCTTTCTGGGCGATGACTTTCATCTATATCAGTATCAGATCTAGAGAAAACATGTACAAGATTATGACAATGGCTTTAATTACTTTCACGATTTGTGGAATCTGGTATTTCTTCTGGCAATCAGACGTAGCTGCTTGGAGATTAACCTCTGGTTTATTCTTAGATAACAATTTATTGACTCCACGAACTGACCTATCTTTTACCGAGTCAATAGTTGTATGGATCTATAATGCTGCTGGGCCTAGAAACGCTCTACCTTCAATGCATACTTTAATGAGTTGGTTATGTATTATTGCTTTGAGATTGGATAAGAAAATTCCAATTCTACCTAAGATAATCATTTGGGTTTTATCACTAGCAATTATTATCTCTACCCAAACATTAAAGCAACATTATGTAATTGATCTTATAGCTGGAGTAATTCTGGCTGAACTAGCATACTGGACTTTAAGAAATTCAAAATTAGTCAAAATCTTTGCCGGATGGATTGATTCACTAAACAAAAAATTAAAACTAGATTGATTGAAAATAATGAAAACGTTTTAACTGAAGCAAATAAATCAGCACTATTGATTTATTTGCTTTTTGTTTATATAATACATCAATATTATTAAGAAAACGAATCTAGTAATATAAGTGAGGGTAGGTTATGAAAAAATATACACGCAATAGTATTCTTGAAAATGCTAAAGAGGAAAATGTAAGATATATCAGATTGATGTTTACAGATATCATCGGAACAATAAAATCAGTTGAAATTCCAGTAGGACAACTTGAAAGAGCTTTAGATGGAAAAGTTATGTTCGATGGTTCTTCAATCGAAGGTTTTGTTAGAATTATGGAAGCGGATATGTATTTAAGGCCTGATTATGATACCTGGCTGATTCTTTCTTGGGAAGAATCAAAATACGGCAAAGTCGCAAGATTAATCTGTGACGTATATACGCCTGAAGGCTTACCTTCAACTGCCGATCCAAGATCTAATCTAAAAAAGATGATTAAAAAAATGAATGATTTAGGTTTTTCAACATTAAATATTGGTTTTGAACCAGAATTTTTCTTATTTAAGCTCGATGAATCAGGTAACGTTACTTTAGACCCTATCGATCATGGTGGTTATTTTGATTTATCACCTATAGACGGCTCAGGCGATTGCCGAAGAGATATTGTTCTTGAACTTGAAAGAATCGGTTTCAACATTGAAGCGTCGCATCATGAAGTAGCCCACAGCCAAAATGAAATTAATTTTGAATTTTCGAATATCGTAGAAGCTTGTGACAAAGTTC
>JAVEQW010000127.1:0-2573 GCA_034007385.1 Candidatus Izemoplasmatales bacterium | reverse complement strand
TAAAAAAAAGACCTATGCACTATCGTCTTTGTGCATAAGTCTTGCTGTTTAAAATTAAACCAGGCACAAAGCCATGTTTGTTGATTTAATCACACCTTAAGGCATCAGCTACTCCCCTATGATAATATAATGATAACTCAAAGCATCTATCTTGTCAAACAAATATCAAATCATAATTATTTTCTTCTTAGCTTGTTATTTTGTCCTTTTTTAGTATTTATTACTGTTCTTTTATCGCGATATTTATTGTAATAAAATACCGAAACCATTGAAATAGTAATTGTTAAGATTATTATTAAAATTATAAAGAAATCCATACTTCCAAAGAACATTTTTGCTTTATAAGGTTCAAAATCGGTAAAGACATCTCCTTCTTCTATTTGAATATCCTCTAAATCACCAATCTCAGATAAACCGGCATTATTGCTAAAATAAAAATCTAAGTAGTTAGTATTACTTTGTGTATTAAAAGTAAAATAATAAGTATTGGTAGGAATATCAAAATCCATAGTACCATCATCTTCATTTAATCTTTTAGTCAAAGTCTCATCGGCGTAAAAATCAAAGATAAACTCAAATGGTCCTCCATCGACATAATATCTAGAAATAGATATGGTATAGGTCGTATTGGGTTTTATCAAAATCGGTTCTTTATTGAAAATAAAGTTTCCTTCTATATACATATTATCTGGATTCACATAGTTTTTTCCGTTTGGAAAATTCTCTATATTATCATTTTTAATAAAAGGTGCAATTACAAAAAGTAAAGTAATAACAAATATTGGTAAAATAAGTATTTTTTTCATAGTTATCTCCTATAATTTCAGTAAGTTAATGATACTCTAAAAAGGCAGTGTTGTCAATTGAATGTCAATGGTTAAAAAAGAAAAGGACAAATAATTGTCCTTATAAGTTTAAATGTTTTTTCCTATATATTTTTAGCACTACTACAATAACTCCTGCACCTAATAAAGAAGATGATCCTACAACTGTGTAAATTAATCCTGTAAATGAATTTGGTTTATCAACATTAGATATATTCTCTTTTATATATAGAGCATCATAACCTCTTTCTACAACTTTAACTTCAAAATCCTTAGAAGTTATCTTGCCATAACCATCTTCAAAATCTAAATAAATATGATAAGTCCCAGGCAAATTTGCATAAGGAGAATATGAGTCGTACCTTACTTTTATGAAGTAATCTGAATTAGAATCCAATTCTTTAGTTTTTACCAATAATTTAGCAAAATCAGGAAGTGAAAGAACATTATCAGAGTAAACTTGTATAATTGAACTATTAAAATATACGACTGGTCCAATCTCATCAACCACATTAACATCGATTACTTTAATGGTTTTATTACCAGATGAATCTGTAACAGAAACCTCAATTTGGTATGTTCCTATTGTCTCCTTATTCGCAGAATAGTTATCAGATTCGATAACAAAATCTAGAGTTGATGCCTCATCATAATTATCCACAACCGAAAGATTAGAAAGTACCATGCTCATAGTCAAAACTTGATCATATCCAACACTCAGATTATTAATGCCGGTAATTACTGGTCCTTGATCATCAATGACAGTAATATTTTGGATGTATCTTGTTGAGTTACCACTTGAATCAGAAACTTCAAACTCCATTTGATAACTACCAATTATACTTGCGTTTGCTGAGTAATTATCAGATATAACTTGTATGTTACTAGAGATATCTCCGTCATAATTATCACTTGCATTTAGCATCGCTAGAATATCTTCATGAGTATATACATTGGGATATACCGCTACTATATTATCTAGATTAGAAAATACCGGTGGCAATAAATCCACAACTTCTACAGTAATAGTTGTAGTTGTTGTATTCGAGCTATTGTCAGATACAGAGAAAACGATTGGGTATGAACCAATTAATCCGACATTCGGAGTATAATTGTCTTCTAAGACAACTATATTATCAGTCAAATCGCCATCAATATCATCATAGGCGGATAATGACGATTTGATTTCAGCTAGAGTTATTGGTTGATCAAAATAAGATATTATTGTGCTCGAACCGATGAAATATGGTGATGAGGTATCGATAATGTTACCTTCAATATAAGTTTCATAAGGTGAATAGGAACTTCCCTCTTCTATTTGAACGTTTATCAATTCAGTACCAGAAACATAACTACCATTATCGATAAATTCAAAACCCAAATAGTTGGCTTCTACAGGTGATTTAAAAGTATTTGTATAAAATTCGTTTTCGTAAAGAACTAGATTTTCATCATTAATATTTAATTGACTTATAAGCTCATCATTATTATAAAAATAAATAGTCATCATAAAAGGTCTTCCATCAGTATAATCTCTACTTATAGACAATGTATAATCTGTGTAAGGCTTAATTAAAAATGGCTCAATGGTACTCACAGTCTGATCTACTTTAATAATGTTCTCACTAGAGATATAATTCTTTCCCCCAGGTAAATAATGAGGCGAATAAGCCTCTATCTTAATCAAAAAAATTGGTACTAAACAAACTAATATCATAATCATCAATAATCTTTTTTTCATAATCTTCT
>JAVEQW010000126.1:0-2584 GCA_034007385.1 Candidatus Izemoplasmatales bacterium | reverse complement strand
GTAAAGTTAATACAGTTTGACTTACCGCAATACCGATTGCATCATTTGTGGTTTGATGAGAGGATTTAATTGCTTTTTGCAATCTCTCTTCATAAGGAATTATATCTTCAACAGTCTTAGCGATTGTATCCATTGTTAAAACCGCTTCAATCGGATATTCTCCAGCTGCTGTTTCTCCAGATAACATAATCGCATCAGACCCGTCAAGAATCGCATTAGCGACATCACTCGCTTCAGCTCTAGTTGGTCTTGGTGAAGCCATCATTGATTCTAACATGTGTGTAGCTGTAATAACAGGCTTGCCAACTTCATTAGCTTTTTGGATTAACTTCTTTTGATAAATCGGCACTAACTGCGTTGAAACTTCAACTCCCAAATCACCTCTAGCAACCATTATACCGTCAGCCACTTCTAAGATACTATTGATATTATCAACGCCTTCTTGATTTTCAATCTTAGCGATAAGTTCGATATTTTCTGAATTTTCCTGTTTCAAGATTTCTCTAACCGCTAAGACATCCTCTTTTCTCCTAACAAAAGAAAGAGCAATCATATCTACTTTATTATGACAAGCAAAGCGAATATCTTCATCATCCTTCTTAGAAATAAACGGCATTGATAATTTCACATTTGGAACATTTACGCCTTTTCTGCTTTTGATTACGCCAGAATTATTAATAACACAAGTAAATTCTCCTTCGCTTTTTTTAATAACCGTTAAACGCATCTTACCGTCATCAATCAACAAAAAGTCACCGACTTCAATGTCATCAAACAACTCAGGCGAAGAAATATGAAATGCTTCTTTATTACCCATAATTTCTTCTTTTAAAATTCTTACATGATCCCCGGTTTTGAACTCTGCTTTACCTTCTTCAAACATGCCGGTTCTAATTTCAGGACCTTTAGTGTCAGCCATAATACCAATATAACGATTAAGTTCTTTAGCTGTATTTCTAATCATTTCAATTCGTTTTTTATGTTCCTCAGGATTACCATGAGAAAAATTTAATCTTCCGACATTCATCCCAGCATTAATTATTTTTTTAATCATTTCATAAGAATCAATTGCTGGACCAATTGTACATACTATCTTAGTTTTTCTTTTCATATCTACACCTCTTATATACTAATTCTATTATACTATAAAACCATAAAATTTACCCCATAAAAAATTAAAAGGAGAAACTAATAAATATGTCTCTCCGGTATAACTCCTCTAACCCCTCCGCGAGGATTTTTACAATCACTCTGATATCTAGGAATCATGTGCAGATGAAAATGCATAACTGTTTGGCCTGAAACTTCACCATTGTTATTTCCCAAATTATATCCATCAGGTTTATACAATTTATCGATTATAACTTTTACATTTCTAATCGCTTCATCTAAAGCTTTAACTTCAAACTCTTCTAACGCAAAATAACCTTTAACATGCTTTTTAGAAATAATTAAAACATGGCCTAAAGTTACTGGATAACTATCATAAATAGCATAAAAATATCTATTATCATAAATAATTTTATCTGTGTTATTAACTAAATCACAAAAAATGCAACTCATCGCTTAACGAATAATCCAATACCTAATATAATTAAAACTCCAGGTAAAAGATATCCGTCTAAATCAATACCTTGCTCTCTCAAAAGCAATACAACACCAACTATTAACAGTATCATATTTCCAACTGTTACGCCTTGTTTTGACATTGACATTAAAGCTGGAATAATCAATAACAATGTCCACCAACCATTAAAAAAGACATTAAAAGGAATAACATTTAGTTTATCCAATAAAAATAATACGCCAAGTACAATTAAAACTACACCAAAAACTTTTTTGTTCGTCATAAATTTTCCCTCTTTTCTTCTCTAGTAAAATTCTATCTAAATTTAACAAGTTTGTCAATGTTAAAGGAAAAATCAAAAAAAGACGACTCATCTTTAATCGTCTTTTTTATATTATTAGAAATATCTTATCACGTTATCAAAACTGTTTTTGATAGCTTTTTTTACTGAGTCAAAAGAATCTTCATAGTCCTTGTCTTCTATCTCTACACATGCGTGATATTGATAATTGATATTTTTTAGTTCATTAACAAATAGTTTCCAATCAATTCCGCCTTCTCCAGGAATTTTCGGTTTCATGTATCTTAAAGGATATGTGAAGACTCCATACTCGTCAATTAAATCATCAAATAATCTTATATCTTTAAAATGTATATGGAATATCTTATCTTTGAACTCTTTCAAAGGTTTAAGGTAATCCATTCTTTGTAAGTACAAATGAGAAGGGTCATAACTAAGTCCAAAGTAATCAGAAGGAATTATTTCAAACATTTTCTTCCACATGAAAGGACTACTTGCAAGATTTTGCCCTCCAGGCCATTCATCTTTAGTAAAGTACATTGGGCAGTTTTCGATTCCTACTTGAACTTTGTTTTCTTCTGCAAAAGCAATAATATCCGGCCAGTATTTTTTAAACAAATCAAAATTTTCTTCTTCATTGATAAATTGATTTTTTCCAATGAAGGTGCTAATTCGGTAAACACCAAGCTTAGCCGCTGCTAAAATGACCTTTTTTA
>JAVEQW010000125.1:0-2613 GCA_034007385.1 Candidatus Izemoplasmatales bacterium | reverse complement strand
CTAGTTGGTAATTATTATATGTATCATCCAGAAGCTTTCCTTTAATTTTAAATAATTTTCCTAACTTATCTTTTGAAAACCCTTTAATTATTGAATATAAATTAAACGTTTCTTTTCTTAAACTAATCTCAGTTCCATTGGTAATATTAGCAAAACTTTGGGTTTTGCTGGGAGATATGATTATTTTCACAAGTTCAACTTAAATAATCTTTCAAAAGATTCTCACACTCTTCAGTACTTAAAACTTTACCTGCTGATACAATCTTTTCATCAATAATTAACCCTGGGGTACGCATTAAACCGCTAGCAGCGATAGATACCATATCTGTTACATATAATATTTCCGCCTTTAACTCTAGATTCTTAACAGCTTCCGTAACGTTCTCTAGCAATTTCTTACAATTTTTACAACCTGAACCTAAGACTTTAATTTTCATAAATATTTCCTTTCTTTCTATATGAGAATATAACTAAATGTATTGAATAAATAACCCATTAATATAATACCTAAGGTTACGATTCCGATGAAAGTAAGCAACAATTTTGTTTTAACTACCTTTTTAATCATTATTATTGAAGGTAATGATAAAGCTGTTACCGCCATCATAAAAGCTAAAACAGTTCCTATTTGTACACCCTTCGAAACTAATGCTTCCGCTATAGGCAAGGTTCCGAATATATCTGCATACATTGGGATTCCAACCACTGTAGCGATTAAAACTGAGAATGGATTGTTTTTTCCAAGAGTTGTTTCAATCCACTCTCTAGGAATCAAACCATGAATCAAAGCTCCGATAAAAACGCCGATTAATATATAAACCCAAACTCTATGGATTATTTCTTTAACTTGATCAATTGCGTATTTTCTTCTTTCTTTTTTAGTTAATGATTCGATTTCTACTTCATCAAGATTTTGATTATTATCAACTTTGATAAAATCGGCTACATACTTATCCATCTTGAAAATACTAATAATGGTCCCGCCAACAATCGCTATTATTAATCCCACAACTACATATGCTAGAGCAATTTGCCAGTTGAATATTGTCCCTAATAATAAAACAGAAGCTAGATCAACTAATGGTGATGAAATTAAAAATGAAAATGTTACCCCTACTGGCAATCCCGCTTTAGTAAAACCGATAAATATTGGAATTGATGAGCATGAACAAAAAGGTGTAACTGTACCTAATAGTGCGCCAATGACATTTGCCCAGACTCCTTTATATTTAGATAATATTTTTCTAGTCCTCTCTGGAGTAAAGTAAGACTGAATATATGAAGCAAAATAAATAAGAACTGATAAGAGGATAAATATTTTAATCAAGTCATAGAAGAAAAAGGTTAAACTTTTGTAGGCCCATGAAAATTCATCCATGTTGAACACATCCTTAAAAAGCCAATTAACACTATTTTCTAACCAGGTCATCTTTAATAACAAATTATTTAAAAAAACAAGTATTTCTTTTAGCATTTTTTAGCGCCTTTCAACTCTTTCAAGTAATAAATCATCTCATCAATGACATTGTCATTAACTTCTAATTTGCGCCAAATTCCTTCTTTTCTTGATTTAATAATGTCTGAATCCTCTAAGATGTTTAAGTGGTATGTCATAGTCGGTTGTGTGATTTCAACTTTATTGATTAATGTGCATCCACAGGTCTCGCCTTTTAGCATTTGTTCTAAAAGTATCAAGCGATTTTTATCACCTAATGCTTTAAAATATTTAGCCATTTTATCATTCATAATCTCACCTCTTTATATAGATATTTATCTATATATATAAACATCTATATTATAAACCATTATTAGAAGTTAAACAAGAAAAAAATCAGAATTTTTCATCTGATTTTTTTTGAAATAATTAGTTTATCTACAATAAAGTAAAATACAAACCCTAAGAAGATTAAACCGAATGATAAAAACAATGTATGATATGGGAAAACCCATTCATTAATCACTGGAAATCTAGGATCAGGATACATTGTCCAAAAATAGTTAGTATTATGACCTAAGTTATGTTTATAGAGGTTTATTAAGTGAATAATTACAATTGTAATGGAAATACTTAATGCCGATATCCAAAACCGTTTTAACTTAGGCTTCCATATGTTTGACTTTATGGCATAAACAATCACAAAAAACATTAACAAGTGACTAATATTGCTTTGGATTGCCATAAACGAAAAATCATTGAAGTACGGCAATATTCCATGAGGTATTATTATTGATGTTAAACCGCCAATAACAGCTGGAATAGTAGCTATTTCGAATAAAACTTTCTTTTGAAATAGTCCTGCTAAAGATGCAAAATACACTCCCCAACTGCACATATGAAATGAAATAGAATTTAACCAACTATAATTGTAAACGTAATGATAGTTAATTAGCCTTAATATTTCTAGGATTATTAAAATAATCGTTATTATACGTAAAAATCTTTTATTATCACGAATTTCTTTTTTCCTTCCAATAAACCATAGAATAATGAAGAGCAAGGTCATTGAAACTAACATAACAATATGATACCAACCAAACATATATTGTCTGGTTGGATCATACGTGAAGCCTTCATTTCCCCAAAAGTATGGAATAAAAGCTAACATTTTTATC
>JAVEQW010000124.1:0-2653 GCA_034007385.1 Candidatus Izemoplasmatales bacterium | reverse complement strand
CTGAATCATCCTAACTGGTTGATGGGTAAGAAAATTACCATCGATTCAGCAACGATGATCAATAAAGGTTTTGAAGTAATCGAAGCATGTTATTTGTTTGACATTGATATTGATTCTGTTGAAACTGTATTACATTACGAAAGTATTATTCATTCAATGATTGAATTTGTGGACGGTTCAATAATTGCACAAATTGCCGATCATGACATGAGACTACCGATAAGTTATGCGATGTATTATCCTCAGCGAAGACCTTCAATCGCTAACAAGTTTGATTTATTGAGATTGAATAATTTGCATTTTGAAACGATGAATTTCGATAGATATCCTTGTTTATTGTATGCGATAGAAAGTTATAAAAAAGGCGGAAGTCTAAGAACTGTTTTAAATGCGGCTAATGAAGTTGCTGTAAAACTATTTTTAGAAGAAAAAATAGCGTTTTTGGATATAGAAAGAATTATTAGGAAAGAGATGGACAATCATCATATTATTCCTTTTCCGACTTTAGAGGAAATATATGAAATCGATAGAGAAATCAAAGAACGAATTTACAAATTATATTAAGGAGTTTTACAACAATGATTATAACATTAGGAATTTTCCAAACACTTGGTAACATCATCTTGTTTTTGATTGTTTTGGGAGTAATTATATGCGTTCATGAACTAGGACATTTATATTTTGCTAAAAAAGCAGGCATTTTATGTCATGAGTTTTCTTTTGGTATGGGTCCAAGACTTTGGAGCATCAAAAAAGGTGAAACCATTTATTCGATAAGAGCGATACCTTTCGGCGGATTTGTATCCATGTCCGGCGAAGAGTTAGAAGAAGAAATTGTCAAGATTGGCGATAAAGTTAGATTAGAATTTGATAGTAATAATGTCGTGAAAAACATTATCATCAATCCTGATAATCCAAAATATCATGATTTAACTGAAGTTAAAGTGGAATCAATTGATTTAAAAAGCGATAAAAATCTCTTTATTAACCAATACTCAGTAAAACAAGATGCAATGTATATCTTTGATAAACGTGAAATGCAAATTGCACCTTTAAATAGAAGATTTGCATCTAAAACCAAATGGCAAAGATTTATCGCTACTTTTGGTGGTCCGATGATGAATTTCATCTTGGCTTTTGTCGTTTACTTAATTATTGCTTTCGCTGTTGGAGTACCTAATATGTCAAGCACAGTCATCAGCGAAGTAAGTGATAATGGTCCTGCATACAACGTTTTATTAGACGGGGATAAAATTATTTCTATTAACGGAGTTCAGGTTGATAGCTGGGACGGAGCCTCTAATTCCGTATCAAGTGAGTTAGATAAAACTATTGACGGTTATATAATAGTGGTTGAAAGAAACGGACAATTAGTCACTTTAGAAGAAATAAAGCCATTATTACTATTTTATAATCTTGGTTTTCAAGCTTCATTAGATAGTGATGAATTAATTGTGAAGTCACCAATAGATTTGTTTGAGAGAAGTGAACTTTTACCTGGAGACAAGATTTTAAGCATTGAAGATATTCAAATGAATACTTGGGAAGATGTTATTGCTTTTGTTGAAAATAACAAAGAAGGTTCTGAATCTAAAGAAGATCTATATAAAATAAGTGTTTACAGACAAACCATATCAGCATATACAGGTTTTGTTTCTAGTATCACTGAAGAAGGGGGATACTATTTAGTTGAAATAAATCCAAATGGAGATTTTGACAATGTAGTATATAAAGTAGGAGGCACTGAAGAACTTTTAATTAGCGCTGGCTCACAGATAAATGAAGGCGATGCAATCGGCGGTGGCGGAACCTATGTCTTTGAATTTGTTCTATATGGTGAAAAAGTTTTAAAGGCTGTAGGAGTTACTCCCTATAATAGTGTTATCGGAATAGAAGCTACAAATCACTTTAGTTTCTTCGGTTCTATCGGCAGTGCGTTTAGAATGTTAGTTAATGCTGGAACATCAATATTTGGTACATTAGGATTATTATTCACATCAAATCTAGTTGGTGTATCTGATTTAAGTGGATTTGTAGGAATATTTTCACTAACCTCACAAGCAGCTAGCGCTGGCATTATTACACTCTTAAGTTTTGTAGGATTTTTATCGGTTAATTTAGGTATTGTTAATCTTTTGCCTATTCCGGCTTTAGACGGAGGAAGAATCGTTTTTATCGGTTATGAAGCTATATTTAAAAAGAAACCAAATCAAAAGGTTGAGAACTGGTTACATACGATTGTTTTCTTCTTGCTGATGGCCTTAATGCTTTATGTTACTTACAATGATATTTTAAAGCTTTTTGGCATTTAAAAAAAATATAAATATTTTAAATAAATTATTGAAATTTTGCTTATATTATAAAGATAGTTGATAGCCAAAGTTAGCCAATATCGACTATCTTTTCTTATAAGGAATAAATGTCTTAATTTCCAGTAAATAATTATTGACAATAATTTTTTCGTATGATAAAATATATAAGCGCGTCAAAGAATGCGCGTTTGTAACGCAAGCGCATATTAATAGACGCAAACCGATCTTTGAAAACTAAACATATAATAAGAAAAGAAAAAAGACAACAAACCAAAAAAAAGAAATAATGAGCTAAAAAGAATAATTCATATAAAAAATATGGAGAGTTTGATCCTGGCTCA
>JAVEQW010000037.1:5490-12098 GCA_034007385.1 Candidatus Izemoplasmatales bacterium | reverse complement strand
GGATAATTGGTTCTTGGATCAATGATATGATGATAAATTGTTTCGTCTTCTAAATCATCTACATTTTTAAAATATCTTTGGTAATTACCGCTTGATACTAAATTCAATCCGTTTGATAATTTTACAACTGCATAATAATCACCGGGTTGAATACTAAAAGGGGTAGTTAATGCAATGTAGAATAATCCGTCTTGTTTATCTAAGTTTGTTCCATTAGCATAAACGTTAGAATTACCTAGATTTAAGATGTAATTCATATTCAAATCTTTGAAGTGTTCAATCACTAATTCACTGAAGTATCCTTTGGCAAAACCGCCTAAATCAATACCCATATTTTCTTTAGTGAAACTAACCGATAAACTACTTTCGTTAAGGATGATATCATTAGGATTTGTATTAAAACTTACTCCATCAAGTTGACTGGTTGGTACCGGACAATAGTCTACACCAAATTCGATAAAAGAATCACAAGCACCGCTATTTCTTGCGTTATGCCACACCATTAAAACTGGATGTAAAGCAATATTGAACAATGAATCTCCATCAATAACAACAATATCTTCATTTTCTTTAGCGAACTTGATTGCGTCGAATAATTCTTGATCTACTACTGTAGGACCTTCAGAATTATTAATCGTATTTAGATTAACGACACCATCATAAGCATTATATTTATCAAAGTATTGATGATATTTCAGGCTGAGCGCTTCAAAATCTTCATAAACTTGATTGATGTCATAAGTGGCGTCTTTATCATAATAAACTTTTAATGAAATGACCGTATCAAAATAAGAAGTGTATCTTTTTTCACAAATATAGACTCCATCTGCTTGTCCAGGCCGACAAATATCTTCGTTAGGGTTTTTAACGTTGCCAGAACAAGCTGTTAATAAAACAGATGAAAAGATTATAAACAATAGTAGAGTAATTTTTTTCATTCTAAGTAAAATCTCCTTTATATTTTGTTTTCAAAATTAGTAATTTTATTATATAATATCTTTGATGAGGAAGGTGATATTATCAAAAAGCGCGATATCATTTTTATTGGTATTATCCTTTTGATAGCTCTTTTAAGCGGCCTTGGTTTTAGAATTGTCCAAAGGATTAATTCTACCGGCAATACATTCGCTAAAATAGTCTATCAAAACGAACTTATACTGATGATTAATTTAGAAAATAACGAATATCATCTCTATGATACCATATATAAGGACCAAATTCACGTGGGAAGAGCCGCTGAAGGGGTTTATTACGTTCCTGGAAAAGTGACAAAGGAAATGGACGCTCTTTATGAAGAAGATCTATATGCAAGAGATAATAATATCGTAGGAATAAAAGTTTTGGTAGTTGATCAAAAAATTAGCGTGGCTTATCAAGAAAGCCCAAAGGACTTATGTCAACTCCAAAAACCTACGTCTTCACCTTTAATGCCTATAGTATGTTTGCCTAATGAACTAGTCATAAACATTTATACGGATATTGAAAGTGACGCCTTTATCCCAGATTCAGTATTGGAGTGATAATATGTTAGCTATCGTTGATGTAAGTGTATTTTATATATCTAGAATAATCTTGTTTTTTATTGCGACGATGTTTATTTTCAAAGCTTTACAAGCAGTTGATTTAAGTAAGATTTTCAAGAAAAACTCGTCAGACCAAATTCGTTTTTTATTTATGGTTATTGCGGTAATTCTAGGTTATTTATTTGTGGACGCAATCGTCTCTTTGTTTGAAAGCCTTAATAATCTATTGTAGAATAAGCTTGATTTTCATCTAGAATAGTAAGGCGATCTTGATAATTGTTTAAGTTAAAGAGTTTCTGTTTGATATCATCAAAATTAAACTCGTTTAACGAAAAATAAAAATCAATTTCACTGCCATAATCAATTCGGTCAAGATTAGTCTTTTCTCTAATGGTTTTATCGATATTCCCTAAACAATCATAACTACATGTTACTTTACAAGTATATGTAGTTATTTTTTTTGTGAATGTTGCTTCAGAAATAACTAAAGCAGCCGTATGGGAATAAGCTCTTATAAGGCCACCGCCACCAAGTAATATTCCACCAAAATACCTGATTACGATTAATAATACATGATTAAGCTCATTGTTCTTAATTACTTCTAAAATTGGATATCCAGCGGTACGATTTGGCTCGCCATCATCCGAGTATTTTGCAATATTATCATCTAAGATATATGCATAGGTATAGTGATTTGCGTTGGGGTAATCGACTTTAGCTTTATCAAGATAACCATTGATTTCTTCTAAAGTCTCGACGTGAAATAATAGGCCGATAAATCTCGACTTTTTTTCAATGAATTCAGATTTGTTAAAACCAGCTACTGATTTCATATTCTCACCAGAGGATATTATAACATGAAATATGATGTTTATAAACATTAATATTAGTGAAAACCCTTTAACAAGTTTCAGAGTAAATTATAGTGAAAACAGTTAGTATAATAAAGCTCTTGTATGGTATAATAATAGTGGTGATTTTGATGGATAAATTCTTTTCTTTAGGTCAAGTTATTATCGAAAAATTGCACGAGTCTGGGTACGAAGCCTACTTTGTAGGCGGTTTTGTACGCGACTATTTACTAAACCTAGAGTCAAAAGATGTTGATATCACCACAAATGCTTTGCCTGAGGATGTCGAAAAGATATTTAAAAATACTAAAGCAACCGGGAAGAAGTATGGGACAATTTCTGTGTTTATCGATGATTTAAGTTTTGAAGTAACTACATATCGAGTTGATCAAAAATATCTTAATCATAGAAAACCGGAATCAGTGATTTTTTCTCACAAACTGAGGGAAGATTTAAGCAGAAGAGACTTTACAATCAACGCTCTAGCGATGAACGGCAACTTAGAAATCATTGATCTTTTTAACGGTCAAAAAGACTTGAAAAATCGTGTTATAAGAGCTATAGGGAATCCTGACGAAAGATTCAAGGAAGACGCACTCAGAATTCTAAGAGCTTTAAGATTTGTTTCCAGACTAGACTTTTCAATTGAAGAGAATACACTTTTAAGTATGAAAAATAATCTTCATTTACTTAACGAATTGGCTAACGAAAGAATACTGCAGGAATTGGAAGAAATCTTTGAAAACTCTTATGATAAAAGCGCTGTAAAATATATGATGGCACTTGGTTTTTCTGATGTTTTACCAGATTTTTCATTTGGACTGGAAACATATTTTAAGAGTGAAATCAAGTTAAATTTCAAACAAATCTTCGCTTTAAGTTTGTTTTTACAGAAAAAAGAAATATCAGATAAATGGCGATTATCGAACAAAGACAAATTATTGATTAATAAATTCGTCCATATTTTGAACACGATAAAAAATACTCATTTCAACCCCTTGATTTTATATAAGTGTGGTTTAGAGATTTCCTTGCAAACAAATGAAATTTTGAGAGTTTTAAATGAGCAAAACAATCAAGAAGATTTAATTCATAAAATATATCATGAACTGCCAATAAAAAGAAGAGAAGAACTTGAAGTTAACGGCCATGATATCAAAGGTTTTAAAGAGATTAACAATGAAGAGATTATTGGAAAAGTAATCGACGAAATAGAACTGCAAGTGGTTTTAGGGCGTTTAAAAAACGAAAAAGAAGTCCTAAAAGCTTATGCTATACAATTATTGGAGAGATTAGATGGATAAAAGACCGTTTTACTGTTATCTGGATAATTTTGATGAGTTGACAATTATCATACCCATTAAAAATTATCAGGATAACTTAAACTATTTTTTAGTTGGTAATGATGAAATCATCAAATTAAAAATTACACAAAAAATAAACCTAGGTGTTGAAATTAAGCTAGTAGCTAATTTTGACGCTTATATTGATTTGGGTAAAGTGTATTTTGTGGAAAACACAAAAAAAGAAATGTCTGAATTATATACTGGTAAGATTGTCAGAACTGAATTGTTTGATAATATCTATAGCTATAAAAAACATGATTTAGGTTTTACTTATTCAAAAGAAGGCACTAAATTCAAAATATGGTCTCCTGTGGCTAAATACGTAAAATTAGAGTTGGTAGACAAGGATAACCGTAAAGAGTTCTATAATCTAGAATATAAGATTTCTGGAGTTTGGAGAGCTTTTATCGAAGGTGATTTGGACGGATTTAAGTATCGATATTTAGTTTATGTAAACGGTAAGGAACAAACTGTTCAAGATCCATATGCAAAAGCCAGCAATGCTAATGGAGAGTACAATTACATAGTAGATTTTTCAAAGACTTATCAAATAAATCATATGCCTGATTTTTCAGGTAATCCTCTTGATGCGGTTATCTATGAAACTAGCGTTAGAGACTTCTCCAGCGATCCATTAATCAAGTTTAAACATCCGAAGAAGTATCTTGGGTTAACTGAAGAAAAAGTTAAAACAAAAGCTGGATTATCAGTTGGGATTGATTATTTGCAGGAATTGGGAATCACACATCTGCAATTAATGCCGATATTTGATTTTGAAGGAATTGACGAGAATGATCCGGACAGTCAATATAACTGGGGTTATAATCCAAGTCAATATTTCGTCCCTGAAGGTTCATATGCTACTGATGCCAATGATCCATATGCTAGAATCAACGAACTGAAGAAAATGATTGACAAGTTGCATGAAAAAAATATTTCTGTTGTTATGGATGTGGTTTATAATCATGTCTACGATGCAGTTAACTTTTCTTTTGAAAAACTAGTTCCTGGTTACTCATATCACGTTGATAGAAACGGAATAAATACCAATGTTTCCGGTTGTAACAACGATTTGGCAACTCATAGAAAAATGTTAAGGAAATTGATAATCGACGCAAGTCTTTTCTGGGCAAGCGAATATAAAATAGATGGATTCAGATTTGACCTGATGGGTTTAATCGATTATGAAACAATGAACGAGTTAGCACAAGAGTTGCATGATATTAATCCGAGAATCATCTGCTATGGCGAAGGCTGGAACATGTATTCATCGAACCTTTCCGATAGAATGGCGCATATGGGAAGCAAGAAGGTAATACCAACAATCGGTTTCTTTAACGACAAGTTTAGAGAAACGATTAAAGGTTCTACTTTCAACCCTAAAGATCCTGGTTACGCTACAGGTAACTTGGAGAATATCGACATCGTAAAAGAAGTAATTTTAGGTAGTGCCAGAAATCGTTATATGTTTAAATATTCAGCTCAGAGCGTCAATTACGTCGAATGCCATGACAATATGACATTCTTCGACAAATGCTTGTACATGAGCGATGAAACTGCTTTAATTAAGAAGCAGCAACTTCTAGCTACCGCAATGGTGATTTTATCTCAAGGAGTTCCATTCATCCATTCCGGACAAGAATTTTTCAGAACGAAAGATTTAGATGAAAATTCCTATATCTCTGGAGATGAAATTAATAAAATTGATTGGTCTTTAAGAGAAGAAAATGCAAAAAGTGTTGATTTTATTAAAAAATTGATTAAAATAAGAAAAGACTATAATTGTTTTAAACTAAAATCATCTAGCGATTTAGAAGCTAAGACCGAAGTGGTTTCTTTAGCTTCAGGATCGATAATGATCCATTACAACGATACATGCAACTTATTAATAATTTTAAAACCAACTGCTATATTTGAAACCATCATCATTCCTGAAGAGTATAATTTGTTGCTAGCTCAAGAAGAATTGGAATCGAATGACGCTAGTGAGTATTTATTAAAAGATATCGGAGTATACTTATTCAAGAAGGGGGATGACCAGTAATGTTTGAATTAGGTCAAAAATACAATTTTTACGGTAAAGTATTGCAGATAAACGATTCTACATACGAAACCTATCCAGTAACGGTATTAACGGAAAATAATGAATCGGTAATTGTCAGAATAAAGAAGGAAGACAGTTTATCATTGAATAAAATCTATTATTTCAAAACGGAAGGAATCACTTTTAAAGAAAAGATACACTTAGACGTTTTAGAATTTGTTAAGATCTCAGAATGCAAGATATCCGATGATAAAAGAGACGAGTTAATGAAATTTTTTTATAATCACGCCCCTGTTAGCACCTCTGAAATAGAAAAAGATATTGAAAGAATAATTAGTAACATAAAAAATCCAGTATTAAAAGCAATTACTGAAAAGATCTATTTTGATAAAAAAGAAGATTTCTTATTGTATCCGGCGGCTACTAAATATCATCACGCCTATATCTCAGGGCTTGCCTACCACACTCATTCAATGTTAAAACTCGCTAAAGGTTTCTTGGACGTTTATGATTGGTTAAATGACGATTTGCTTTATTCAGGAATAATCCTCCATGACATTTGCAAGATTAGTGAGTTCGATTCTTTTGAAGGCAGCAATTATACGGTTAAAGGCAAATTGATAGGCCATATCGCTATGGGAGTATCTCTATTAGATCAAGTGGCTAGAGAACTTGGTTTTCAAGATGAAGAAGAAGTTATGTTACTGCAACACATTTTAATCTCTCATCATTATTACGGTAACTTCGGTTCTCCGAAAAAACCGAACATTGCTGAAGCTTTAATGATTCATTTTATCGATAACATTGACTCTAAAGCATGCGTATTGGGTGAAGAGTTAGAGGT
>JAVEQW010000037.1:0-5390 GCA_034007385.1 Candidatus Izemoplasmatales bacterium | reverse complement strand
GCTGTCATATTCTCTAATAGCATTTTCAAAAGCAGCTGTTAAAGCAATTAATTCATCTTTTTGTGTTTGGTTCAATGAATCGAAGTATTCATTGTAATCGTCAGGATTACCATCTTCATCAAAATCAAAGAAGATTAATAATTGTACAACATCAAGTGAAAAGTAGTTATCATAGTTTTCTTCAACTATACCATAAAGATTTTCCACGATATCATATTCATCAATAATTGAATTGATTAAATAAGGACGTAATTCACTATTAATAAAGTATTGTAGCAAATCAGTTTCAGTTTTTGTGCCATATTGTGAGTAAGCATAATCTAAGAATGAACGGTGTGGATAACTCATACCATATTGTTCATAAAGACTCTTCATGTAAATATAATATTGTTTTGAGTTAGCAACTACAGCGTGCATTTCATCCATTCTGGCTGTATCGTTCTTATTGATATTTCTTTCTTCACCAAATGCTTCTACATAGTATTCAGAATATAGTAATTCTTTAAATTGTGAAGCATATAATGTATAGATAGCAGGATTTTTTTCTAAAGCGTAGATGAATAAGTCATCAGCAGTGAATATAACTGCTCCTTCAGATGTAAGTGTCTTAGAAACACTAGCTAAAACAGTTTTATCTCCGCTATTTGTTTGTTCAAAACTTGTATCTGTCTCACGATAATCTTGAGCCATATAGTAATCAAAGATTTCAAACTCTACTTCATTTCTCATTGCTACTAACTTCTTAGAAATGTTTGTAGCTCCACTTGTACCATAAACTTTGTCATCCACAAGCATGTGTGAAATTTCGTTATATATTGAATCGTTATTAATTAACGTTTTTAAACTAGGGTAAGAAATAGTTGGATCAGTAACTTCTGAATTTTCACCTGTAGGTAAAACATTTACAGAAATCTTTCCGGTTCTAGTTTCCCCAAGAACTTTAATTGTATAACTCATGTCAACTATAGTAGCTACATCAGGAGTAGTAACTTCTCCGGTATTTGAAATAACGGTTTTATCAGCAGAAACCCAACTGATTGTTGCGCCGTATTGGTTATTTGATGGTAAAACAAAATCATCAATAACATTTTCCGGTAACACGATAGAGCTCTCAATCAAATCAAGAATAGTTTTTCCTAAATTTTGTTTTGTAGGCTCTTGAAGTTTAAATGTCATGTAATAGAAAGTAGCTGAAGATTGAGATACAGATTGTGGTCTAGAAGAATATACTTTATCATTTAATTGCGAAATAGTTTTGAAGATGTAAGTTGCTAAAGCAGCTGATTTTTCTTTTGTGTCTTCAAAATTGAATGATAAGTAGTCATTATCTAAAAGCACTAACGATTGTTTTGATGAACCTTCTGGCAATAAATTACGGAACTCACCATAAACATAGTTATACATTAAAATATAGTAATTAAGAACTTCTTGTTCAGTTAAAGCCATAGTATTGTTGGAAGTGAATGTAGTTACATTTTCTTGTTTCTTGTAAACTTTATTGAAAATCAAGTCATGAGTAGAAGTAACGTCATTCATTTCAGAGTCATAGATGTTGCTGTTAGATGTTCTTGTGTAAACAACTTCACCTAGATCATTTTTGATTAAAATATCTTCAGTTAAATCATATGGATCAGTTTTACTCATGTAGTAATATGTAGTGTTGTTTTCTTTATGAGTTTCAGCTTCTTCCAAGGTTTCAAAGATATTGTCTTTTGATACAACGATATTTAATTCATCGTCAACTAAATTACCTTCAGAATCTAAAGAGTAACTAGCTTCATCTTCATCGGTGTAAAAGCCATTAGTACCTAAAGTGTAAACAGTTTCTTCTTTAACATCGTTTAAATTGTCATTTTCATCGAAGTAGTAAGTATCAACAGTGGTATAGACATCAACAATATCTCCATTTAAGTCTTTTAAACTCTCGTCATTGTAAGTAAAACCTTTATAGATAGCTAGCTTAGAATCGATTTCAGCCAAGTGAAACATTCTTAAAACCGCCAAAGCATCTTCTCTACTTGTAAAACGAATGTTAATAGCTTTCATATCTTCGAAATAAGAACTGATGAATGCAGTAGCGACTTCAGTTTCTGTCAATTCATTTAAATACGCTTCATAAGCATATTTTTCTCTAGCGATTAAAAGGCTTGCATAAGCATCTTCTTTACCTTCGTAACCAGCTAATATCATTGATCTTGCAAAATCTTCTTCCATAGATAGCTTATCTTCTGGATCGATTTCTAGAATTTCATCGTCATCTTTAGTGCCGTAAGTCAATTGTTTTAACTTATCAGCAATTTCAGTTTCGGTTACTTCATCAAGATATTCGGTTAATAATGCTGTATCCACCATCATAAGTAGTTGTTGGATACCATTATTTGATTTTATTTGTTCGTAAATTTCTGCATTGGTAATTGTGTAGATTACATTACCTTCAGAGTCTAATCTCTCATAAAAAACCTCATTTGGGTTTTCAATGCTAGGGATTTGCGTGTTTCCGACCGTAACTGCTAGGACTACTGCGCCTATAACTACGGCCAAGACAACCGATCCGATAATGATAATCTTTTTTAATAATGGGTTATTCATGTTATTGTCACTCCTTAATAATTTTCGCAATATATATCATATCATTTTTTAAGTTTAAAAACAACAAAAATATTGTTAATGTTTTGTGATAAAACCTAGATTTCAAGATTATTTAGCAATTAGTTTTCTATCGATTTAAAAATATACCAAAAATTCCCATTTTCTTATGCAATGTAAAACCGCGCCATTCACAGTCTTTCCATAATATGATATAATTTAATAAATTATTTAAAAATATATCCTAAAAAACGACAATAATATTGACAAATACGGGTCTTAATTATATAATATACTCGTAAATAGCAAAACTAGTGAAAGCTAGTGACGCAAAGCTATAGGGCCTTCTTTTAGATGGTAGCCAGTTGCCGTTGTCTTTAGGACGAGGGCATTTTTTATTTCTTAAGGAGAAATGGAAGATGCTCAGATGTGATAGACAAGGGCTTTTTTGTATAAAAATCAAATTTGAAAGGTGAAGAAAATATGTTTGAAGCAAGAAGAAAACAATATATATTTTCCTTGATATTGTTAGTTTTAACAATTTCATCTTTTGTGTTTGTGACATATGCATGGTTCACTACTAGATTAGAACAAAATATCGATTATGAAACCGATATGGGTGTCGTTGATGTTGAGCTAGATATTTATTTCCATGACGGAACCTCGAGATTAGCATCTGCAACTCAAGTTGAAATCGCTCCAGGAGTTTATAAACCTGGAGTATATTTGGTTAACATTAATAACGAAACAGCAGACGATTTTATTGAAAATTTAAGAGTAGACGTTCTGATTCAAAGCAATGTTCCAACATATTTTAGAGTAAAAATTTCGAAACAATTGACACTAACTTATACAGACTATTTAGGTAACGTTACTGAATTGTCAGTATATATGAATGATGACATTATGCGTGAATTAACATTATTTTATGATACTAACTGGTACATCGATTCATACGAAACGGCGTTTTATTATGATATTAACAATGACATTAGAGATTCTTCAGGAACTATTATTTATGAGTTTGTTAGTACCGGTGTTTACACGGATGCCGCAACTCAGACTGAAGTTTTTTATATAAAATCAGGTGGGAACCTTGAAGATGCCGACGTTGATGGCAATTTAGTAATAAGAGGAAGTAATATCTTGGATTCTCAAGATGAAGCAATCGCTTATGAAAATCGTTATTTTAATTATATGTATTATCAATCTTCAGTTGATACGCTAACAACAATACCTTTGGTAATAGCGTTTCCTCAAACGGTTAATTTCGGATCTTATCCCGATGGATATTCATTACAAATAGGCATTACAGTTGAAGCCGTACAAGCTCTAGGTGGTCCAGAGAATGTCTGGAATCTAGCAACACCACCATGGGGCGGAAGTTGGTAGGTGGCAGATATGAATAACAGACTATTTAAAACATCGATTATAAAACATAGCTTAGTGGTATTGGTCGCTATGCTTTTTGCATTTTTAAACATTGGCTTCTTTGTTGAAATAACTGAAGCTTTACCTAATCAATTAGATCCTAGTAAGTTTGTCATTTTTGATGGAACTTATGACTGGGACGATACAATTGTTGATAAAACAGAAAGTACAGATTATATAACTTATACAGAGTTTAGAAATACTATTTGTACCGCAGGAGCCTCATCCTGCGATACAACAAAAATTATTCGTTTTGATACCGCAGAAGAATTATATCGTTTTTCAGTTGATGTATCTTTTGAAGAGGTTTATATAACCGGTAATCCTACTGAAGATGTTAAGTTGAGTGATGCTAAAATAGAAGAAGTATTGGACCAACATTACGTTTTAGGTAGAGATATTGATTATTCAGTAATGAAGTCAAAAACTTTTATCCCAATAGGATATATCTTCGCTGATGCCAATCCAGTTAGTCAAAGTTTTTATGAAAGATATTTTACAGGGATATTTGATGGACAAGGATTTGAGATAAAAAATCTTTACCTTTCCGGACATGAGTTTTTAATTTATGAAGATACATCAAATCCAGAAACTATTGACATAGCAATGACGGAATATTACGGTATGTTTAATTATAATGCAGGTGTTATTAAAAACATTGGCTTTGTCGATATGTATACCGAATTATTGGAAATGCATCCAGACCTTACAAAGTTAACAAATGTTGTCGGATTTAATATGCCAGATCCAGCCACTTGGAACGGATCAACATTTACAACATTTGGCTCTGTTGAAAACATCTATGTAATTGATAATAGAACCAGCGTTACTGAAGCTGGTATTAGGTACTTGGTTGGTACTTCTTCAGAAGATTTCGAAGCAGCTGGAATTGTGCATACTAATGCCGGTAATTTTGAAAATTCTTATTTTGTTTCAAAAGTTGTGGTAAATGCCAACTTTATTAACAAGTTTACCATCGAACCTGTTCTTTTCAGCAATAATGGTGACGTAATCGTTAATTTAGGTGAGGTTAATCAAACTGTCGTTAATGTTACAGGAAGTTCTAGTAATTTGGTTTATGATGATGACGTTTATTTAGATGGTGATGTTGACATTAATAATGATTCGATTACTGATTTCACAGTTAAGATACCAGATCCTTTGTTAGCAACTGGAGAATCAACTTCAGATTTAAAATCAGGAAATTTCACATATAATAGCGATACTTGGTATTTCTACCAATTGGATGGATATCCTATCCTTAAAGGTTTGGATTATGTAGGTGGAGTTTATCAAATAAATGATGCTTATGATTTAGCGTTCTTCTCAAAATTATTAAATAAAAATACCGTTCTTAATGGAACGGATTTTGC
>JAVEQW010000036.1:0-12115 GCA_034007385.1 Candidatus Izemoplasmatales bacterium | reverse complement strand
GAAGACCAACTTATATATTACATGACGGCCCACCGTATGCAAATGGGTCTATTCATGCTGGGCACGCACTAAATAAAATCCTGAAAGACTTTGTTTTGCGATATAAAAACATGTCAGGTTTTATTGCACCTTATCTTCCTGGTTGGGATACTCATGGATTACCTATCGAAAATGCTCTATCTAAAAGCGAAAAAGTAAATCGTAAAGAGATGGAACTCTCAGATTTCAGAGAGTTATGTAAAAAATACGCTCTTAAGCAAATCGATATCCAACGAGAACAATTCAAAAGACTAGGTGTTTTAGGTTTATGGGAAAAACCATATATCACTCTTAATAACGAATATGAAGCTTCACAATTAAGAGTTTTCAAAGAAATGGTAAAAAAAGGTTTGATCTATAAGGGTTTAAAACCAGTTTACTGGTCACCATCCAGTGAAACAGCTTTGGCTGAAGCAGAGATTGAATATCACGATATCGTATCCCCTTCAATCTATGTAGCGATGCCAGCCGTTGAGACCCTTAATAAACTACCAAAAAACACATCATTCTTAATTTGGACGACAACACCATGGACAATTCCGGCCAATCTTGCAATAGCAGTAGGTTCAGATATTGAATATGTTGTAGTAAAAGTAAAAAATAATAATTATGTTGTTAGTAAGGAACTTTTACCAAAGCTTACTGAACTTTTAGGATGGGCTAATCCGGTTCAAATTCAAAACATCTTTGGTTGGGAACTTGAAGGCATGAGTTATAAACACCCATTATATAACAGAATTTCTCCAATCATTTTAAGTGATCATGTTACTGTAGAAGACGGTTCTGGTTTAGTTCATACCGCACCAGGACATGGTGAAGAGGACTTTGTAGTGGGACAAAAATATAATTTAGACGTTTATTGTCCAGTTGATTCTAAAGGTATTATGACAGAAGAAGCAGGTGAAAGATTTTCAGGACTTTATGTCGATGATTGTAATGAAGAAGTTATCAAAGCTTTATTCGAAGGTGGATTTTTATTAGGAAGATTTGATTTTTCTCACTCTTATCCACATGACTGGAGAACATCAAAACCAGTAATCTTCAGAGCGACATCACAATGGTTTGCATCAATCGATAAACTTAAAGATGAAATCCTAAGAGAAATCCAAACCATTAAATGGTATCCAACTTGGGGTGATGTTAGACTTAGCAATATGATTAAAGACAGAGGCAGCTGGTGTATCTCTAGACAAAGAACTTGGGGTGTGCCAATTCCTGCGTTCTATACTGAAAAAGACACAGCGGTTTTAGATCCGGAAGTTATTGAATATGTAGCAGAAATCTTTGAAAAAGAAGGATCTAACGCTTGGTTCAAAAAGGAAGCGATTGAATTATTGCCACCAGGATATACACATCCTGATTCACCTAACGGTATCTTCAGAAAAGAAACTGATATCATGGATGTTTGGTTCGATTCAGGAACGTCTCACCATGGAGCGATGAAGGATTTAGGTTATCCTTATCCAGCTGATTTATACATCGAAGGTAGCGACCAATATCGCGGTTGGTTTAACTCCAGTTTAATCACTGGTGTCGCAACTGAAGGAAAATCACCTTATAAAACTCTTGTATCTCATGGATTCGTTTTAGATGGTGACGGTAGGAAAATGTCTAAATCTGAAGGTAATGTCGTAGATCCAAACAAGATTGCCAACACTATGGGTGCAGATATCTTTAGGCTATGGACTGCTTCCGTTGATTATCAAGCAGATGTGAGATTAAGTGATAACTTAATCAAGCAAGTATCCGAATCATACCGTAAAATCAGAAACACAATCAAGTTCTTACTTGGAAATGTATTTGATTATGATAACGATAAATCCAAAGTAGACTATGATAAATTAAGCGAAATCGACAAATATGTTTTAATCAAGAACAATAATCTTATCAAAGAAGTTTTAGATGCTTATGAAGATTTCCGTTTCGATGTTGTTTACCGTAAAATTACCAATTACGTTAACTTTATTTCATCTTTCTATCTAGATTTTTCTAAAGATATTCTTTATATTGAAAAGGCTGATTCACTATCAAGAAGAAGCATTCAAACTGTTATTTATAAAATATTGGATACATTGCTGAGATTATTAACTCCAATTCTACCTCATACTACATCTGAAGCTTACCAGTATGTACCTGACAAAAAGGCATTGGACGTGTATCTTCTAGATATGCCTAAAGTGGAAAGTTTAGATACAGCGGTAGAAGCTGATTTTGATGAATTCTTAGACTTAAGGGAAGACGTTTTAAAAGCTTTAGAAAACGCTCGTAATGAAAAAGTCATCGGCAAGAGCCTTAACGCTCATGTCATTATCTATCCTAAAGCCAAAATCGAGAATCTACTTAACCGTATCAATGTCAACCTAGCACAAGTATTTATTGTCTCCAAATTTGAAGTTTCAAAAGACGGATTTGGTGCTTATAAAGGTACAGATGTCTCAATTGATGTCTTAGCAGCTGAAGGCCATACTTGCGAAAGATGTTGGCAAGTAGTAGAAACAGTAGACGAAGATGGTCTTTGCGACCGTTGCGTTGAAGTTATAAACTAAAAAATAAGCCGATTTTTCGGCTTATTTATCTGTTTAGTAATTTGACTATTAATGAAATAAATTGTATAATATTAATACTAAAAATCATGGAGGAATATTATGAATATCAACAAACTTATCGACCATACATACTTAAAAGCTTTTGGGACAAAAAAGGATATAGACAAACTACTTGAAGAAGCAATTAAATATAATTTTAAAAGTGTTTGTGTAAATCCAACACATGTCGCATACTGCCATGAAAAACTTCAAAATACTGAAGTTTTGACTTGCACTGTTATTGGCTTCCCTTTAGGTGCTAATACAGTAGAAACAAAAGTGTTTGAAACTTTAAATGCCATCAGCAATGGTGCTGATGAAATTGATATGGTAATCAATATCGGAAGATTCAAAGATAAAGATTATGATTATATCGAAAATGAAATCAATCAAGTTTGTAAAGCCGCTATGGACAAGACTGTTAAAGTAATAGTAGAAATATGTTATCTTGATGATGAAGAGATTAAAAAAGTCTCTGAAATCGTTGGTAAAACTAAAGCTCATTTCATCAAGACATCTACAGGCTTCGGACCAAGTGGAGCGACAAAAGAAGCAGTTAAAATTATGAAAGACAACGTCAATTCCAAAGAAGTTAAAGCAGCGGGTGGCGTTAGAACTAAAGAAGATTTAGACGCAATGGTTGAAGCCGGTGCCACAAGAATCGGAACTTCTAACGGCGTAAGCTTAATGAATAATGAGGAAGGTAAAGGCTACTAATGAATAACTTACAAGAAAGAATATTTAACGAATCAAAAAACTTAATCAAAAAGTTTAATCTAATCCGATTTGTAATCTATTTTGTCACAACCGTTTCAGTTACAATCATCATTTTATTAATTGCCAATCTTTTAAGCTGGTTTACTGCCGCTTTTGTATTAGGTTTAGCAGTAATCTATAGTTTCGTAAGAGATTTCATGATCGCAAGATATTCACTAAAAACCATGGATAGATTCTATCAGTTTTTAACTGAAAAAACTGATGATATTGATTTATATATACCTATCTTAGAAAAAAATTATCAAGGTTATTTTTTAAAGAAAACTGCACTTTACTTTAAGGGTGACGAAATGTATTTGGAAGCCTTTAAACAAACCTCTTCCAAAAAAGAACGTCAAGAAAGTATCACTGTTAAATATGGACGTGATTTTTCTATAACCGTAAATTATCTTGATAAAGACAAATTGGTATATATCTTTGAATCTTTCCTGATGGACACAAAATATGCTTTCTCAATCGTAAATATTGAAGAAGTAATCGAAAAAATAAATAAAAGAGTAAAAGGAGAATAATTATGTCAACACCACATATAGCCGCAACAAAAGATGAAATTGCTAAAGTAGTATTAATGCCAGGAGATCCGTTAAGAGCGAAATATATCGCCGAAACATTCTTAGAAAATGTCACCATGTTTAACTCAGTGAGAAACATGTTTGGATACACCGGATATTATAACGGCAGAAAAATCTCTGTTATGGGTAGCGGTATGGGAATGCCTTCAATCGGTATTTATTCATACGAACTATACAAGTTCTTCGATGTTGAAAAAATCATTAGAATCGGTTCTTGCGGAGCTTATACCGACAAACTAAAACTTTACGATACAATTTTAGTAACTGAAGCTTACTCAGAATCGAGTTTTGCTCTCGCTCAAGGAAAAGTTAAATCTGACACATTGGAAGCTTCTAAAGTTCTAAACGAAGAATTAGAAAACATTTCTAAAAGACTCAACATCCCAGTAGTAAAAGGTACAATCCATTCCAGTGACGTTTTCTACCGTGAATATCCTGAAGAAGTATTACAAATCGCAAAAGAAAAAAACCTATTAGGTGTAGAAATGGAATCATTCGCTTTATTCCATAACGCCAACGTTCTAAATAAAAAAGCCGCTTGCTTACTTACAGTATCTGATTCATTAGTTACTCACGAATCAACAACTCCAGAAGAAAGACAAACCGCTTTTACAAACATGATGAAAATAGCACTAGAATTAGCAGAATAAAAAGGTTTATCCAAACCTTTTTTTTGAGGTGAGAATGTGAAAATTATCAAAAGAGATATTGATTCTTTAAATGTATACTACATGCCGAACAAGAAGTTCAAAACTATTGATATGGCTTTTGTTTTTACAAACAAGTTTGATCCTAAAGAGATTAACGAAAGAAATTTCCTATCAGAAATTCTTATGGAATCAACCGCAAAATATAACAATCAAGAAAAACTTAGTCTAGCATGTGATAATCTTTACGGTTTGGATAAAACCAGTAACTATCACGCAGTTTCAAACATGAGTATAACAACTTTCATGGCCAGAACCATCAACGATAAATATGTTGATGATTCTGACGTTTTTTCACATTCTTTAGACCTTTTAATCGAAATAATTTTTAACCCAAAGCTTTTTAAAGGTAAAATCCCTAAAAAAGCTATCACTGAACTTAAAGAACAAACTGAAGAGCTCTTATTAAGCATCAAACAAAATAAAAATGCTTATACCTATTATCAATTTATGAACGAATATACCAGAAATAACAAAGATACTATAGCTATTTTCCCGGAAAAAAGATACTTTAACGAAATTTCTGCGGAGACAGTAACTAACGTTTATAACAAAATGATTAATGAAGACGATCTCCAAATCTTTATTGCCGGTGATTTCGATCACGAAGAAATGGACCAGTTAATTAAAAATAAACTCCATTTCTACAAAAGCAAAACACCTCTTGAATACAGTAGAGTAGTCGAATTTAAAACTGAAGAAAAAATCAATGAAGTTATTGAAAAAGAATCAACTGGCCAATCTAGAGTTTATATTGGTTATAAACTCGATTTTCCGATTTCTAAGCAAAACGCTGCGACAATGGCGCTGTTCGACGAGATTTTCGGAGGTTATGAAAAATCCAAGCTCTTCAGTAATATAAGAGAGAAAATGCAGTTGTCTTACTACGTATATTCGCGGTACAATGAAGATAACAATCTTTTCTTCGTCAATCTAGAAACCAATAAGCAAAATCTTCAAAAGGCAGTAGAAGCCGTTAATCAAGAACTTAAAGCATGCAAATCCGGCGATATAAGTGATTCCTTATTCAATCAAGCAAAGATTAACCTGACGAAGCGATTAGAAAACGCCATGGATTCACAAACAAAACTTTTACTACACAATATTATCGAAACACTCAAGATGCAAGAAAGTTTTGATTTGGAAAATAAAATCAAAACAATAGAAGACATCAGAAAAGAAGACTTGATAGCCTTAATCCAAAACATCTCTATCGACACCATTTATATCTATACTAATGAGGACTAGTATGCAAAAAAAACCAATACTAAAAAACGAGTTTATCTATGAAACAACCTTAAAAAACGGGTTGAAAGTATACCTTCACCCAAAGCGAAAGTTTGTCCAAGCCTTCGCTTCTTTGCAAGTAAACTTTGGCGGTAGAGATTTTCGCTATATCATAAACAATGAAACTCAATCCCTGCCAAAAGGTACAGCTCATTTTCTAGAACATATGTTATTTGAAAACAACGGTAATACTTTAAGCGATTTCTTTATAGAAAAAGGCGCAGACATCAATGCTTATACTTCTAGAAAACTTACCTCATATTACTTCTCTACCAGAGATAACTTTACTGAGTTATTATCCAGACTTTTAGATAATTTTATAGATTTTAGTTTCAAGGAATCCTCAGTTCAAAAAGAACTTAAAATCATTTCTCAAGAATTATCGATGAACGATGATTCCTTCAGTGTGAAAGCATATAAAACTCTTCTTAAAATGATGTACAAAGATGAATCAATCTATGAAGACATCGGTGGAAGCCAATCAACCATCAATGCAATCAATATCGACGTGCTTAAAACGGCCACAAATCATTTCTATCATCCAAAGAACATGACTTTAGTTCTAACAGGAAATTTTGATTTAGATGAAGTTAGCGAAATGCTTGAAAATCACTCCTTCAATACCAAAGAATGGCAAGATTATAAAGAGATTACTCATCAAACCGACATTACAGACAAGAAAAAACATCGCTACAAGAGAATTGACAAAACTCTAGATACAAATATTGTTGAAGTAGGGATAAAAATACCAGAGGTAATCTTCAATGATAAATCACTGGACCATAATATCATCACTAATTCCTTTTTCTCAATGATTTTTAGTCCGGCATCACCACTATATAAAGTTTTAAAGAAGAAGAAACTTCATAATTTTACCTTTTCAGCTTCGCCTGTAATTGAAGACGACTACGGTTTCTTCAACATTTCCATTGAAACCAAGAAAAGTAAACTATTTACCAAAACCATTATGGAACTATTGTTGGATTTACCAAACATGAAATTTGATGAAGCAATTTTCAAAGCTTATAAAAGAGCTGATATCGGCAGAGCCATCAAAGCGTTTGACGACGTTAAACAATCACATTCATTAATTAAAAGACTGATTAATGACTCGGTTGATCTTTATACATTCGTTGAAAAATCAAAGAATATCACCTTTAATGATTTCTTCGTTTATCAAAATATCTTTACAAAAGAAAACATCTATATTGTCGAGTATGTTTCAAACACTCTTAACAAGAAAAAAAATAAATGATATAATTAGTTATAAAGTTGGTGAAAAATATGATTTTACGTTCTATTGAATTTATTACATCCGCTGTTAAAGTTTCCGATTATCCCAAAGATAATCTACCGCAAATTGTTTTTGCTGGCAGATCGAACGTTGGCAAGTCATCGTTTATCAACTCATTGTTAAATGTCAAAAACATCGCTAGAGTTAGCCAAACACCAGGAAAAACCAGACTGATTAATTTCTTTATGGTCAATAAAGACTTCTATTTAGTTGATATCCCGGGTTATGGTTATGCAAATGTTTCGAAGAGTGAACTAATTAGATTTGCGGAAATGATTGATGAATATCTGGCAAATTCAAGAATCGCTTTAGGAATTTTATTGCTTGACATCAGACGTATTCCAAATGAAGACGACTTATTGATGTACAATTACTTTAAAGAAGTAGGTTTCAACACGCTGATAATTTTAACTAAAGCTGACAAACTTTCTAACAATCAAAAACAAAAACAAATTAAGTTAATCAAAGCTAAGCTTGATGAAAATATAAAAATCATTACTTATTCAACCCAAACTAAAGAAAACCGAGATAATATCTGGGATTTAATAGAGAAAGCAGTTGAGAATAATTATGAGTAATAAATTATATGACTCTATCGCAAAGGATTATGATTTTTTAGTAGCACAAGATATCGAAAACTTTAGGTTCCCTTATTCGGAACATGCAATGGTCCATGAAATCATCGCCGAATATGTCTCTGAACCTAAACAAAACTCACCGGTAAAGGTGCTGGATATTGGTATAGGCACGGCGTCTTTATATGAAAAAATCATACCAGAAAGGATTGCTTTAACCGGTATTGACAATTGCGAAGCAATGTTGGAAATTGCCAAACTTAGAGTACCTGAAGCAACTTTAATCAATCACAATATAAAAAAAGGCCTTCCTCATGAACTAGCAGATGAAAAGTATGATTTCATCATTATCAGCTATGTTGTGATGAATTTTGATTTTGAGTTTTTAATCTATTTCATCGATTTATTTAAGCAACACTTAGCGCCATTTGGTAAATTATTAATCGGGGATATAATGTTCTACGATGAAGCTAAGAAAAACAAATTTATCAATGATTATGATATTCATGAAGACTCTAATCTATACTTTCATGTCTATGAAGAAGTTTTAGAAAGATTAGATGATAGTTTCGATTTTAGTTTCATGGAAATTAATCAATACACCGGTTTAATTATTGTTGAGAAATTGTACCAAAACTCTTTACAATTTGAAGAAACTTTGGTACAATACAAGTCAAATACAGAGAAGTGGAAGAGTACTCATCCTGAGAAAAAAAGCGAGTAAACGGTTGGTGTAAAGTTTACCTCATAAGGTTGAAGAAGGTAGCCATGGAGTAGATTAGATGAACATAGAAAGTAGTTTAATCCGTCTAACAAGCGTTATTTTGTCATATAAGTGCTAGATATTATCTAGAACAAAGGTGGTACCACGGAGTTTAATTCGTCCTTTTTTAGGACGAATTTTTTTTAGGAGAAAATGACTATGGAAGAAAGTTATATTAAGAGAATTAGAAAACTTATCGGTAATGAATATCTAATGGTCAATGCAACAGCTATTGTTATCGCTAATGAGAATAATGAAATACTTTTGGAAAAAAGAAGTGATAATCAGTTATGGGGTTTACCCGGAGGGTTGTTGGAGTTAGATGATACCATCCAATCTGCAGCTCTAAGGGAAGTCAAAGAAGAAACTAATCTAGATGTCATTCTTGATCGATTCATCGGTGTTTTCTCAAATCCATTTATGAGATGGAAAGAAGCGGATTACGCTAAAGTCTTTACCTTTGCTTTTACCGCCAAGATTGTCGGTGGCGAGTTAAAGATCAACGACGATGAATCGACTGAACTTAAATACTTTGGTTACGAAGAACTTCCACCACTTCATTCAATTGATACGGTTGAAATAATTGAACAATACTTTAACAATAAATATTTTACGATAGAGGGTGAAAAATATGATGGATAAGAAATATAATCCTAAAGCTGTTGAACAAGGTAAATATGATTTTTGGTTAGAAAACAATTTGTTTTCTTCCGGTGATATGAGCAAGAAACCTTTCACTATAGTTATACCACCGCCAAATGTTACCGGCAAGCTGCATTTAGGCCATACTTGGGATAATACGCTACAAGATATAATCATCAGAAGAAAAAGAATGCAAGGATATGACGCATTATATCTTCCGGGAATGGATCATGCTGGTATTGCAACCCAAGCAAAAGTAGACGCTAAGTTAAAAGAACAAGGCTTAAGTCGCTACGATATGGAAAGAGAAGAATATTTAGAAGTTGCTTGGCAATGGAAGAATGAATATTCTAATTTTATCCGTGAACAATGGAAAACAATGGGACTTTCATTAGATTATTCTAAAGAGCGTTTTACTTTGGACGAAGGCCTATCTAAAGCCGTCAACAAAGTATTTGTCGACCTTTATAATAAAGGCTATATCTATCGCGGCGAAAGAATTATTAATTGGGATGTAGAAGCTAAAACTGCTTTGTCAAACATTGAAATCGAGCATATTGAAACTGAAGGAGCGCTTTACTATATAACTTATCCCTTCGTAGATATGGAAGGTGGAGTTACAGTAGCGACAACTAGACCGGAAACAATGTTCGGCGATAGCGCAATCATGGTTCATCCTGAAGATGAAAGATTCTTGCATCTTCATGGAAAAGAAGTATATATTCCTACAACAAAAACTAAAATCAAAATCATTACCGACAAGTACGTTGATAAGGAGTTTGGTACTGGTATAGTTAAAGTTACACCAGCGCATGATCCTAACGACTTTTTGGTTGGTAAAAGACATAATTTAGAAATGCCTCTTTGCATGAACGAAGATGGAACCATGAATCATCTAGCCTTTGAATATGAAAACATGGAGAGATTCGCTTGTAGAAGAAAACTAATTGAAGACTTAAAAGTGTTGAATCTTTTACAAAAAATTGAAAAAATAAAACATAATGTCGGACATAGCGAAAGAACTAACGTCATAGTCGAACCAAGACTATCAAAACAATGGTTTGTAAAGATGGACGTTTTAGCAAAAAATGCTTTAGATAAATCATTGGTTGAGTTTGTTCCAGAGAGATTCTCTAAAATCTTCACCAACTGGATGGAAGGTATCGAAGATTGGTGTATCTCAAGACAGTTATGGTGGGGTCATAGAATACCAGTATGGTATAAAGATGAAGAAGTATACTGTGGTTTAGAAGCTCCTAAAGAACAAGGATGGATTCAAGATGAAGATGTACTAGATACATGGTTCTCTTCAGCTTTGTGGCCGTTTTCCACTCTTGGTTGGCCAGAAAATTCAGAAGATTTTAAACGATATTTTCCAAACGATGTTATGGTTACAGGTTATGATATTATTTTCTTCTGGGTAGCGAGAATGGTATTCCAATCAATCGAATTTACAAATCTATCACCGTTTAAAGAATGCTTGATACATGGTCTAATTCGCGACAAAGATGGAAAGAAAATGAGTAAATCTTTAGGCAACGGCGTCGATCCAATCGAAGTTGTCGACCAATACGGTGCCGACTCATTAAGATACTTTATCACCACAAATTCAAGTCCGGGACAAGACTTGAGATATGAAGAGGAAAAAGTACTTTCCAGCTGGAATTACATTAATAAAATCTGGAATATTTCTAGATATATCATCATGTCTACTGAAGATGTTCTAGGTCAAGAACTACCGCTAGAAGTTGAAAAGTTTACTTTCCCTGACAAGTGGATTATGACAAAACTTAATAAATTAATCGATCAAGTAGATGCTTTTTATGATGCCTATGAGTTTGGTGAAGTTGCTAGACTTATCTATAACTTCACATGGAATGATTTTGCTTCTTGGTACATCGAAATGGCAAAACTATCTGAAAATATAACTACTAAAAGCGTATTGCTTTACGTTTTGAAAGCAATCATCAAGTTGTTGCATCCATTTATGCCATTTGTTACTGAAGAAATCTTCCAAATGCTAAAAACTGGGGAAACTTCAATCATGGTAAGCGCTTGGCCAAAGAACAATAACATTGTTTTTGAAACATTGAATGACAAAGACTGGTTCTTCGAATTGATCAGAGATGTTAGACAAGTAAGAAACGATTATCAAGTATCTTGGTCAAAACCAATTGATTTATTGATAGAAACAAACCCTTCAAACAAAGAATTCCTTGATTCCATGGATCAATATATCAAGAAGTTCTTGAATCCAGAAAAATTAATTATTTCCGAATCTATAGATATACCTGAAAAATGTGTATCAATTATTCTGGCAACAGCTCAAGTTTACATACCGTTAGGTTCATTGGTTGACGTTGAACAAGAAATCATTAAACTTAAAGACCAATTAACCTCATTAGCTAATGAAATTAATCGTTGCGAAAGAATGCTAAATAATCCTGGATTCACTTCAAAAGCTCCGGAACAAAAAATCGAAGAAGAAAAACAAAAACTAGAGAAGTATAAAGAAAACTACAATGAGGTTGAAAAACGTCTAAAGGAGCT
Organism: Candidatus Izemoplasmatales bacterium; assembly: GCA_034007385.1. Classification (GTDB taxonomy): domain Bacteria; phylum Bacillota_I; class Bacilli_A; order Izemoplasmatales; family Hujiaoplasmataceae; genus UBA2289. The sequence continues at coordinate 324 of JAVEQW010000036.1, read as the reverse complement.
AACTAATTAAAATGTTCAAAACAGTAAACGAAGCTCAAGTCTGGATTGAAAATATCAAAAGATTTGGTTCGAAGCTTGATTTAAAGAGAATGGAAAAAGCCATTGAGCTTCTAGGACATCCAGAAAAAGAGTTTAAGTCAATTCATGTAGGTGGTACCAATGGCAAAGGATCCACATCGACATACTTAAAAAAAATTCTCAGTCATGCAGGATTTAAAGTAGGAATTTACACTTCACCTTACGTAGTTAAGTTCAACGAAAGAATTGGGATTAATGACGAGTATATCAGTGATGAAGACTTAGTATATTATGCTAATATTTTAT
>JAVEQW010000123.1:0-2699 GCA_034007385.1 Candidatus Izemoplasmatales bacterium | reverse complement strand
TAAAAATTATGAGTTATATAACATTGATAATCTTGAGACTTTCTTAAAATCTAACCATCTATCTGGATTTAACGTGACTATTCCATATAAAAGTGAAATAGTTAAGTATATAGATATTCTAGATCCTATCGCAGAAGCAACTAACTCTGTAAACACTGTTGTTGTAAAGGGCAAAAAACTCTTTGGTTATAACACTGATTACTACGGTTTTATAGAAACGTTAAAATATAACAATATAAATGTAGAAAACAAAGATGTGATAATATTAGGAAACGGTTCAGTCTCAAACACTGTTGTTTTAGCCTTAGAAACACTCAAAGCAAGAAAAATTGTTAGGTTATGCAAAAACAAAAAAACGACAATTGACGATTATTTTGATAACTATAAAGAGTACTTGACTTATCAGATTATAATCAACACTACGCCAGTTGGGATGTATCCAAAAAATGATGACAAACTGCTTTTTGGATTAAACAGTTTTAAGAGTTTGGAAGTTGCAGTTGACTTAATATATAACCCATTAAGAACAAAGTTTTTGATTGAGGCCGAAAATAATAACATCAAAGCTATTAACGGATTATATATGCTAGTTATGCAAGCTAAGAAAGCGCATGAGCTATTTTTTAATAGTGATATCCCTTTGAATGTTAGTAATAAGGTTTATAAAAAACTATTAAAAAAGATGTATAATATCGTTTTTGTCGGTCTCCCTTTAAGTGGAAAAAGCAAGTATTCCAAATTGTTGGAAAGTCTATTAAACAAGAAGTTGTACGATACTGATATTGAAGTAGAAAATGTTATAAACATGAGTATTTTCGATTATTTTCAAATATACTCAGAAGCAGAGTTTAGAATGTTTGAAAGTGAAATTGTCAGATTAGTTTATAAAAAACATAATCATATAGTTTCAACCGGTGGCGGAACAGTTAAGGTCTGGGAAAATATTGAAAGATTAAAACAAAACGGTATAATCATTTATTTGAATAAAGATCCCTTAAAAATAGCGGAAAAGAAAATAAGAGGAAGACCTCTTATCAAAAAGAATGAAGATATTTTGTTGTTAGCTGAAGAAAGAATTCCTTTGTATAAAAAAGCGTGTGACATATTAATTGATATTAATTATGATACGGTGTATCATATTAATGAAATAAAGGAGAAAATCGATGCGTATCTTAATCGTTAATGGTCCTAATCTAAATTTTTTGGGTAAAAGAGAACCAGAGATATATGGCAATAGAACTTACGATGATTTAGTAAGTTATTTACTCGATTATGCAAGAAATCATAACCATTATCTTGAAATATACCAATCAAATCACGAGGGAGAAATTATTGATATTATTCAATCCAAATATCTTGATTTTGAAGGATTAGTTATAAATCCAGGCGCATTCACTCATTATTCTTATGCTATATATGATTGTTTATTATCGATAAATTTAAAGTCAATTGAAGTTCACTTGTCAGACATATATAATCGTGAGGATTTTCGAAAAATTTCTGTAATAAAACCTGCTTGTCAAAAGCAATTTTATGGCAAAGGCTTTGATAGTTACATTGAAGCAATTAAATACTTGAATGAAGAGGTTTAAATATGATAATAAAATTAAAAAATAATGTTACAAAAGATCAAATTAACGAGTTAGAACAACACTTAATAAAAAAAGGCTTTGAAATTCATGAAAGTTTCGGTAAATCAACTACCATTATCGGAGTTATTGGTGATACAACAACAATCGACCCTAACAGTTTGTACGCTTATCAGTATGTAGATACAGTATTAAGAGTTCAAGAAGCCTTTAAAAAAGTAAATAGAAAATTTAAACCTGAAGATACAGTTGTAGATGTAGCGGGAATTAAAATCGGTGGTAAAAATGTTGTTGTTATTGGAGGTCCTTGTGCAGTTGAATCTAATCAACAAATTGAAGAAATAACCCCTTTGGTAATTGAAGCAGGTGCTAAAATTTTACGTGGTGGAGCTTATAAACCAAGAACAAGTCCTTATTCCTTCCAAGGCCTAGAACAGGAAGGTTTGGAGATTTTAAACAGAGCTAAAAATAAGTATAAAATCCCTGTTGTAAGTGAAATAATGAGTATCGATGATATCGACTTGTTTGTAAAAAACGTTGATTTAATTCAAGTTGGCGCTCGTAATATGCAAAACTTTGCTTTATTGAAAGAACTGGGTAAATTAAACAAACCCATACTTCTAAAAAGAGGTATAGCAAATACAATAGAAGAGTGGTTAATGTCAGCTGAGTATATTTTAGCCGGCGGAAATACCAATGTGATTTTATGCGAGAGAGGTATAAGAACTTTTGAGTCTTCTACTCGTAATACTCTAGATTTGTCATCAATTCCTGTTATTAAAAAATTATCTCATTTGCCAATAATAGTTGATCCATCTCACGCGGCTGGAAGATGGGAATATATTGAATCATTATCGCTTGCTTCAATTGCGGCTGGAGCTGATGGTTTAATCGTTGAAGTACATCAAACTCCAGAGACCGCTTTGAGTGATGGTCAACAATCTTTAAAACCAGAAAAGTTTAAAAACTTGATCTTGAAATGTAGAAAAGTTGCTGAAGCTATTGATAGAACTTTAGAATAAAATCGTGTATCTTTGTTTATTTATTTTTTTGGTAGTGATATAATGAATTCAAAAGGAGGATTTAAAAAATGAACGAATATGTAAAAAT
>JAVEQW010000122.1:0-2722 GCA_034007385.1 Candidatus Izemoplasmatales bacterium | reverse complement strand
AGCATATTAAAGCTGTGTTGAGAGTTGCAGTTGATTTGGGAGAAATATTTGGCGTTGATAAAGATAGTATTACTATCTCAGCGCTTATGCATGACGCAACAAAAAATAAAAGTTTTCAAGAAAACTACGACTTGGCTAGTAAGATGTTTTCGAATAGAGATTTATTAGAGGTTCCCAAGCCATGCTTACATGCATATTCAGCGGCTGCTATAGCTTTTTATGATTTTGGCATTCAAGATAAAGATATCCTAAATGCTATTACATATCATTGCAGCGGAAGAGCGGATATGAGTTTGTTGGAAAAATGCATCTTCGTTGCTGATTTTATTGAAGAATCACGTGATTTTGTAGAAGACTATATTAAAGAGACAGCTTATAAGGATATTGATTTAGCAACTTATTTGATTATGAGAGAAACAGAAAATTATTTGATCAAAAACAATCGTAAAGTTTCAAAACTAACAATAGAAGCGATAAAAAAATATGAAAATTCGGAGGGATTGAATGACGGAAAAATTAAATAAAGTTAAAGAAGCTTTACTAGCTTTAAAGTTAAAGGATATTATTATTTATGATTTTCAGGATTTTTCTCCATTTTTTGATTATCAAGTAATAGCGACAGCTTCGAATGAAAGACAAGTCCATGCGGCAATAAATCATCTCCAACAAGCTTTTCCTGAAGAGACAATCAAATTTGAGGGTGCAGAGGATAATCGATGGTTGTTAGTTGACTTGAAAGAAGTTATCGTTCACGTGATGCATAAGGACGAGAGAGATTATTATCAAATAGAAAAATTGTTTTTTGAGAGAAAACAAGTTGAGGAATAGATGATGTACAATATGGAATATGATTTATTGGCAACTTTCTATGATTCTTTTATTGATGAAGTTGTTTATCAAGAGTATCTTGACTTAGTCAATAAGTATTCATCGCTTGGGACACTTCTTGATATTGGTTGTGGTACTGGTAATTTAGCAATTGAATTTGCTAAGCAAGGATTCGATGTCGTAGCTACCGACTTATCTGAAGAAATGTTAAATATTGTTGATTACCGAGCAAAAGAAGAGGAAGTTGAACTGGAAATAGCCATATATGATATGCTCGACCCAATTGATTTTGAGTTTGATGTAATCATAGCTTCTATGGATGTGATTAATCATCTATCCGATTTGGAAGATGTAGAATTTGGTTTTACTAATATCTATAATAGTCTTTTGGATAACGGAGTATTTGTCTTTGATGTTTTATCTGTTGAGTTTATCGATGCTTTCGACGGTTATGTTGAAGATGACGAAGATTACCATTTCCATTGGGAAAGCCATAAAGGTGACAAAGAGCATAGCATTATTCATACGATAACAATTAATGTCGAAGATAGAACTGAAGAAGTTAAGATATATGAACAGACACATGAAATGAAAAGTTATGAAAACATTCTATATAAAGTAGGATTTAAGATTTTAGAGAAGAAAGAATTGCCTGAAAGAACAATTTATGTAGTTCAAAAGAGTGAAGGATCAGAATAAAAATCTGATCTTTTTTTAAAAGAAAAATCACCTCTAGCAAGTATTATTTAATACAAAAGAGGTGATTTTTATGAAAAAATATTTTAGTTATTTTTTAGTTTTAATTGGTGTTGTAGGGTTTATGTATTTTAATAAGCAAACAGAGGAGGTAACTAATGTCTATCAACCTCTAAATCTAATCGAAACCACATACTCTTACAATATCAAAGAAACGATATATGCAGAAATCAAAGGAGAGGTCAGGTTCCCAGGAGTTTATTCAATCACAGAAGGAGAAATCTTAAGAAGTTTGATTGATAAAGCAGGGGGTTTAACGGAAAAAGCAGATGCAACGTTGATTAATCAAGCTCAAATAGTGATAGCTAATTCTTCAGTTACAATACCGAAAATTAAGACTGAGGAATTTTATCAAACGACTAACGATACTTCAAGTATTATAAAGTTTGTATATGTTGATGTCAAAGGAGAGGTTAAATACCCAGGAGTTTACCAAATAGAGCTAGGAAAAAGAGTTAATGATTGTATTAAAGCGGCGGGAGGGTTAACGGAAAACGCCGATACTACAAAGATTAATCTTTCTGCCTTAATTACTGATGGCATGATTATTGACGTGCCTAGAATTATAGTCCAAGAAAAAATTAGGGTATACATCAGCGGCGAGGTGATAAAACCAGGCTACTATGAACTTGAAGAAGGAACAATACTCAGCGAACTAATTTCCCTAGCAGGCGGATTCACTGAAAAAGCATTAACTGATAATGTGGTATTTACAAAAGAGTTGATTAATGGTGACCACATAGTAATTGAAAAAATCGTTGAGATTAGTAAGATATATGTGTCAATCAAAGGAGAAGTCAAGTATCCGAATGTCTATTATGTAGATGAAAGTATTACGGTTATGGAACTTATTAATTTAGCTGGTGGATTATTGGAAACTGCCAAAGCTAGTGCTATAAACTATAATCAAGTTCTAGTCTTGGGCAGTGTGGTTGTAATTCCTGCTAACACCAATGTCGACGATGATTTTGATTATGAAAGTGATCTGATTAATATCAATACCGCCAACCTAGAACGACTTATGGAACTGGTAGGAATTGGTGAAATATACGGTCAAAGAATTATTGATTATCGAATAGAAAATGGATATTTCACAACCATAGAAGAAATAATGTTAGTTCCGGGAATTAAGCAAAGT
>JAVEQW010000121.1:0-2771 GCA_034007385.1 Candidatus Izemoplasmatales bacterium | reverse complement strand
ACAATGGTTTTTGTCATTGTATTGTAAATCAAGGCATCCATATAGCTGCCCTGGGATGATGAAAAATTAAAATTACCAGCATTTGCAATATTATTCACCGCTGCTGCCTCTGATGCGCCAGAGTTATAGTTAGGGAAGTGCAAATATCGTAATTAAGTCGATAGAGGCATAAAATAACAGACTGGAGTTAATTCTAAACATGCGACCAGGAAGACTTAATAAAAACTACACCATGCTCTGCATTAGCAAAAGCCCTAATACAAAAAACTCAAAAACAATAAAATCGAATAAACCGACCTGTTAATATCTTCAAGTATTCTCCCTGGTTTTAGAAAGATAATTCTGAAAGAATTGGAAAATAAAATTGCAAAACCGATAGCAAAAGCTAATGTAAAAGCTGATATAGTGCCAATGCCAAATGGCTGTGAAAAATATTCTTCTGGTCGGCTTAAAAACAAATCCAAAAGAACTGGAATGAGCAAAATTATTGGCAAAATTATTTGAAATCCTTTTTTTACCGGATTCTTCCCTCCTTCTTGATATTGCTTTATTTTAAACTGATCATCTTGCTCCATTATTGATTTTTTGCTTTCTTCTGTAAATTTCATGAGTGATTCATACAATGACTTACCTTTTGCTTTTCCAAGCGTAATAGAAAATTGCGGATAGGTTTGTATTGAATGGGCTGTTTTTAAGGAAAGGAAACCTTGTAAAAATGAATCCATAATTACAACATTTTTTATGTCGTTGTATGCAAGGCAATAGTTTCCATACAGGAAGCCATTTAACAGGATATAGTTCTTATTAAGTTCAATCCTCGAGATGGGAGGAAACCCTAAAGTATAATACCCAGCTTTGATTATGGCGTTGTAGGTTTTTCCCATTTTTCCGGTGTATAGGTTAATGTTTTGAAATTGAGCATCTTAAACTTATACCTAAGGGTATCCCTACCCGTTATATTGGTTACCAATATAATACTATCGTACATTCTTTTTTCAATATGGCTCCCAATTTGCATAACTTCAGGTAATCTTAAATCTTGTTCTACCGGCTCTGCCCAAATTTCTATTTTCCCTTGATGAATTGTATTAATGAATGAGGTTTGTGGTGATCTGATTCTATCAGGGATAAAGACCGAAACCACTTTATCGTTAACGGAATCTTTGAAACGGATAAAGTAGTATTCTGAACTTAGCTTCTGATTGTACAAATCAATATTTCTTTGATCTATCTTGAAGATAATAAAAAAAATTACGATAGCCACGGGCAACAATAGCAGTCTTTTGTAAGGGTAAGGATTGTTGTTGTCCATTTTGTTCTACTATCTTAATTTAAAACTACCCCAATGTTGATAACCAAGACTAATTGGACCTAAAACACTTAGTCCGGCACTCAAAGATACTGAAGTTCCGTAAATATTATATCCTGCCCGAACATTACTCCATGAGAAACCAGCACCAACGCTAAGAATATCAAAAGTAGAAAAAATACCAATTGCACCATAGCCTTTTGAATATTTTCCATTCAAATCAGTTGCACGAAAACTTTCTGGATTTATACCAACAGCATCAAACCTTCCTATCTCAAAGCCCACGCTGAACTCGCTATAAACCCACTGCTCATTTCTGAATAACTATAAAAGTAACCAGCAAAATGGATTTTCCCTGAACTTTAGTTCATATAAACCCATATTAAAGAAGAAGCGCGGCAAGTCCAGGTGTCTTTATTATTCTAATTTTAATTTAAGGTTATGGGGTATATTTAGTTCTTTTCGCTTTTTCAAATATTCATTTTTACTAAGTGGGCCATATACCATGTCTTTTTGTTTTGCAATAATAAAATAATGTAAAGAATTACTATCCAGCACAATTGATTGTGTGCTTTTAATATTAACACTATCGTCTTGCTGAATTGCAATAATGAAGTCCTTATTATTATTTACACTTATAACATTTTTATGAATTTTCACATCACTAAACACGTTTCTTTGTGCAGACTTATAAATGATAGCCCCGTCAGGGAATCCTAGATCTAAAGCCTCATATTTAGGTAAATAATAGTAATGGTCTCCTAAATCTTGTTCATTGACTCCTCCCCAAATTAAATACAAAACTAATAAGAGAAGTATAATAACTATTGTAATAATCCATTTTTTCATTTTATAATTATTAGAGGGTTGATATAATGTATCGTAAAATCTGTTCCTTGCCCTAATGGCTTACCAAACCAAGTCATAGAATTCCTCATTATATTTTCTGCTGAATTATTCCTTCTATATTGATAATGATACAATTGGTCAACAACCTTTACTGTATGAGCACCCCTAAGTATAAATGAAGTACCACCATAAGTTGCAGCAGTTTCAAATGGAAGTGTAAGAAATGATTGAGTTGTGTTTATAGAAAAGATATGCCCGACATTTGCACTTGCAGGAATTTGTAACCCTGTCCAATTAATTTTTGAATTATCTACCGAAATATTATCACCACCACCAATTAACCACCAAATATCTGCTTCGCTTTTTTGAAGTTTACCATCACCGTTAGCATCCCAAAGCCTTGTGGCAACAATCCCACCATCAAAAGGATTTCCCAAATTTCTTTCAAACCCCGATGTAGAATTGGCAAAATATATCCCACCATCGGTACCATATTTTGGTGGGCCAAGTGGACCAATGCTGCTTACCACATGATACTGATTAAAAGCGAAAACAATGGTTATTAAGGCATCCATGTAGTTGATCTGGGAGGATGAAAAATTAAAATTACCGG
>JAVEQW010000035.1:4799-12864 GCA_034007385.1 Candidatus Izemoplasmatales bacterium | reverse complement strand
ATCAGTTAATCAAGAAATGTAACAGAATTTCTATAAATGATGAAATACGAGAGATAACTCAAAATGATATCAACCGTATTTTGGAACAAAACGAAGAATTTTCAAAACAAGCATATCGAGTGTTAGGCTTTGCTTATCGAACTACTGATGAACCAAAGAGCATGGATTTAGAACAAGACTTGATTTTTGTTGGTATGGTAGCCATGATTGATCCACCAAGAGAAGAAGCTAAAGACGCTATTGAAGTCTGTCATAAAGCGGGTATTAGAGTTATGATGATTACTGGTGATCACTTGACAACTGCAAAAGCTATTGCAACCGAACTAAACATCCTTCAAGAAGGCGGTTTGGCTTTATCTGGCGAAGATACAAAGAATATGTCTGATGAAGAATTTGAAGATGCTATTTTACACTGCGATGTCTTCGCAAGAAGTACACCATCCGATAAAATAAGAATTGTTGAAGTGCTACAAAAGAATGGCGAAGTAGTAGCTATGACTGGAGATGGAGTTAATGATTCACCAGCCTTAAAACAAGCCGAAATCGGTGTAGCTATGGGTATTACAGGAACTGAAGTATCCAAAGAAGCATCCAATATGATATTAACCGACGATAACTTCACTTCAATTGTTGCGGCAGTTGAAGAGGGAAGAACAATCTATAGTAATATTCGTAAGTTTACCGTATTCCTAGTGTCTTGCAATATCGGAGAAATTTTATTAATCCTATTCTCTATGATATTTAGTTCTTTCTTTGGCGGTTTATTACCATTACTAGCAATCCACTTATTATGGATTAATCTTATGACTGATTCATTCCCTGCTTTTGCTTTAGGTATGGAAAAAGCTGAAGAAAATATCATGGATCAAAAACCTAGAGATACAAACGAAAAACTATTAAATAAAGAAACTTTAATTAAAGTTATAATTCAAGGTATCGGTCTAATGTTAGCGGGTTTAACTGCTTTCAAGTTAGGTTTAGACGTTATATCCGGAGCTTCAAAGGAACAAGCAATTACTATGGCGTTTTTGACAGTAGTTTTCGGTGAATTATTCAGAGCTTTCTCTGCAAGATCAGAAACTAAATTCTTATTCCAATTTAATCCGTTAAGCAATAAATTCTTAAACTACTCAGTATTCATCTCTGTTGGTTTAGTATTAGCATTGATTTATATTCCATTTACCGCAGAAATATTTAGTTTGGAAAGATTAACATTCGTTGAGTTACTAATCGCTATGGGATTAGGATTTGTTCCGATGTTATTTGGCGAACTTACAAAAATAGTAAATAAATCAATATAAGTTCTTATACTCAGTTGAAAACTTGCAAAAATTAGAGTAAAATTATACTAATTGGTGGTGGTAAGGTAATGAAAAATAACATTAATAAAAATATAATGATAGCTAATGATGAAGAGGTCTATAAAGAGTTTCCTAAACTCAAAGGTAGAGGCTATTTTTGTCAAGTAGTTATTACCACCAAAAGACTGATTATTTACACTCAAGGAAATTCCATGTCAAGTAATCGTAAGATTAAAAAAAGAGGCATGAATGAAATTGAATTGAAGTCAGTCACTAATACTGAGTATTATTTGCAATATATAAAGAATTCATTCTTTGTTAGGTTAATTGGTTTTGTATTCTTAATTGGGTCACTAATACTGGGATATGGTATTTATCAAGAACTACTTGATATTCCTGCATATCAATATTCTGAAATCATTAACTATGTTGTTTTGGGTATAGTGTTCTTACTAGGAATTCTATTGATGTTTTATATTAAAAAAGTACTGTTCTTTAGAGTGGTTTCTGGATTCAATATTATAACCGAGTTGGAGTTACAGCCGACAAAATACAATGAATTAGCACTTAAATATATTGCTAGTAAATTCTATTCACATTAAGCTTAGGAGTAAAAACCTAAGCTTTTTCTTTTAAAAAAACTAAAAACCTTGATTACAGCGTTTCTATAACATGATATAATTATCTAAACGTTTATTAATTGAGGTGAAAATAATGAAATTGAATTACAAGAAAGTCTTTTATGTGGGATTAGCTTTTTTTCTAATCTCTTTGTTTTGGCAAACTTACGATTCTGTAATATCAAAAATATTGATTGATAAATTTGGTTTGAACCAAACTTGGTCAGGCGTTGTTATGGCTATTGACAACGTTCTAGCTTTGATATTAATCCCTCTTTTCGGTAGTTTATCCGATAAGACATCTACTAAATTAGGTAAAAGAACTCCTTATGTGATTGTTGGTACAGTAATAGCTGCCTTCGCTTTTGTTGGGCTTACTTTTAGCGATAACTATCAAACTAACAAACTTGAAACAGAGACAAGTATTGTTGCTGATTATAATGATATTCAAGGCAGAAGTTTAAGTTATAGCGAATGGGTTACTATGAGAAATAGCATCGAAGACCAATGGGCTGAATTATTAGATGAAGGAAGAATAAGTCAGAGCGCTTACGATAACTTTTATTTGAAAGTAATTGATGGAGATGACGCTGACGATACTAATAATGTTAATGATTATGATTATGAATCTGATCGCCGAGAAGGCATGGAAGAGATATTACTTGCAAGCAATGGCGTCTTGACTGATAAAGACAACGCGGATTTAAAAGAGTATTTTTATCTGCATTTAAATCAAAAAGCTTGGGTAGAGACATCTACCTCCCCAGGAACATTTATAATATTCTCGGTTACATTGTTTATCGCTCTACTATCAATGGCGACATTCAGGTCACCGGCAGTTGCACTGATGCCTGATGTTACCATCAAACCATTGCGTTCTAAAGCTAATGCGGTAATAAATTTAATGGGAACATTTGGTGGTATTGGCGCAATAGTAATACTTACAATTTTCAGTCTAGATAATTTATCGTACGTTAATTATGCTCCTGCATTCATAACTGTAGGTGTCATTATGCTAATTTTGCTAGGCGTTTTCTTATGGAAAGTTAAAGAACCTAAGTTAGTGGAAGAAAAAGAAGCGGAAGATATAAAATACGGTTTAGAAAATGAAGATTTGGAAGCTGCTCTTGAACATGAAAGTGTAGAAGAATTATCTAAAGAAAAGAAAAAAGCCCTTATTTTAATCTTGGCTTCAGTCTTCTTGTGGTTTATAGGATATAACGCTGTAACAACCAAATTATCCGACTACGCTCCAAAGGTTTTGGAAATGGGATTCTCATTACCACTGTTAATCGCGCAAGGAGCTGCCTTAATCGCCTTTGTCCCAATCGGTATTATAGCTACAAAAATCGGTAGAAGAAAAACAATTTTAATAGGAATAGTATTGTTGACATTATGCTTTGGCTCAGTATACTTCCTTACTCCAGATACCGCTTTTATAATGTATGCAATCTTTGGATTAACCGGTATAGGTTGGGCAACGATTAATGTTAACTCCTATCCTATGGTCGTAGAACTTGCTAAAGGATCTAATGTAGGTAAATATACAGGATATTACTACACGTTTTCTATGGCTGCTCAAATCCTAACGCCGATAATTTCAGGTATGTTGATGGATTCTTTGGGAAGAAAGGCTTTATTCCCTTATGCAGCAATTTTCGTTGGTTTAGCTTTCATTACAATGTTCTTTGTAAAACATGGTGACGCAAAAGTAATTAAAAAAGATTCTGTAATCGAAAACTTTGATGTGGATATGGATTAATTTTTTAAATAAAAAAACGCTCTTTCTAATAAAAGAAAGGGCGTTATTTTTTTTCATCAGGTCTAAAAAATTCAAAAACAGCATTATGGTAATATTTTTTTATCATATCAAATTCTAATTTGTTTCTAGCGGTGTACCCTAGAACAATCAAACCTTTACTGTAAGCTTTTCTTGCATATTTATTTGGTAAATCTTTCAAACCATAATTGATAAAATCAGGTTTTGTTAAAGGATTGAGTATCATTCTTTTAAGGATGAATTTTGTCATTTTTGAAATTGTTTCGTCATCAGTAAAATACTCTGCCAATTGACCTCTTAAAATATCTGGATAATTTTTCTTAAACCAATTAACTATTTTGGGATTAAAGGACTGGATTGCATATTCACCATTATAGCCTTTTAGAATAATCATACTTTCTTCACAAAGTCTTTTATAGTCGCCTTTAGGCTTGAATTCAATTAGAAGCGGTACTTTTCCATCTACCACTGACAAGACATCTGATAGTAGTGGAATTTTTTCATTCGTATTAAGTAAGTGCATGTTTTTGATTTGTTCATAAGTTACATCACTTAATTTAAGGTCTTTTTTACACATTCTTTCAAGATTATCATCATGAAATACTACTACATTACCATCTTTTAACACGTGAATGTCTAATTCAATTGCGTAACCGTAATCAATTGCTTTCTTAAAGGCTAATAATGAATTCTCAGGTATTGACTTGTCCAGTGAATGAAACCCTCTATGAGCGATAAAACCAGTTTTTATCCATTCGAGATTCTTCATATAAAGCCTCCTCTTGAATAATATTATATCATGCAGATAAAAAAGTACAAACTTAAAATTTATTATTGAGTGTTTTTTATAGTGGTGTAATTTTGTTGTTCTTATTTTCAAAGTTTTTATGATATAATTAGTAAGAAGAGGTGATGACATGGACAATTTTGTTTTTAATAGCCCCACAAAATTTGTATTTGGCAAAGAGACAGAAAACCAAGTTGGAGAATTATTAAAATCTTATAAAGCTAAAAAAGTATTAATTCATTATGGAACAGGATCAATTAAAAGATCTGGGTTGTTTGATCGTGTTGTTGAATCAATTGAAGCCCAAAAGATAGACTACGTTGAGTTGGGAGGAGTAGTACCTAACCCACGTGATACTTTAGTCTATGAAGGCATTGATTTGTGCAAGAAAGAGAAAGTCGACTTCATTTTAGCCGTTGGTGGCGGATCTGTAATCGACTCTGCAAAAGCTATAGCCGCTGGAGCGTTATATGATGGCGATTTTTGGGATTTTTGGGATAGAAAAGTTGAAATCAAAGAAGCTTTAAAAGTTGGAGTTATCTTAACCATTCCAGCAGCTGGTAGTGAAGGATCTAATTCTTCAGTAATAACTAAGACTGATGGAATGTTAAAAAGAGGATTAAACTGCGAAATCTATCGACCTACATTCGCAATAATCAATCCTGAGTTAACATATACTCTCCCTGCATATCAAACGGCTGCGGGTATTGTTGATATGATGAGTCACATTTTGGAAAGATATTTAACCAAATCAAAAAATGTTATTTTAGTCGATAGACTAGCTGAAGGAACTTTAGTATCAATTATCGAGGCTGCTAGAGTTGTTATGAAAGAACCGACAAATTATGAAGCAAGAGCGACAATTTGTTGGGCAAGCACGATTGCTCATAATGGCTTTTTAGGTGTTGGAAGAATCAGCGACTGGGCAACTCACAGGTTAGAACATGAATTAAGTGCACTTTATGATGTTACTCATGGAGCTGGACTAGCTGTAATGTTCCCTGCATATATGCGTTATACAATCATGGAGGATATTCAAAGATATCGTCGTTTCGCAATAAAAGTCTTTAACATTAAAGACAATAAACACAAGCCGTTAAAGGTCGCAACAGCCGGAATTAATGCTTTAGAATCATTCTTTAAGGAAATCGGTATGCCTACTAATTTCAAAGAGATTGGTGCTAATGAAGAAGACATTCCTAAGTTAGTTGAAAAGTTAAGAGTTAATGTTGGTGAAAGAGTAGGAAACTTTAAAAGTTTAACTATGGAAGATGCAGAAAATATCTACCATATCGCCTGCAAGTAAAAAAGTTATAAAAGGCTAGATTTAGCCTTTTTTTCTTTGGTTTTAAAAGACAAAAAAAATTTCTTAAAAAAGTTTATGAAAACGCTTGCGCATATGTTAAAATATACTTAGTGAGGTGAAAGTATGAATATTGGATGTGTAAAAGAAGTTAAAAAACTTGAATTTCGCGTTGGTTTGACACCTGGAAGTGTCAACGAATATGTTAGACATGGTCATAAGGTATTTATCGAAACTAACGCTGGTTTAAACTCTGGTTTTCCTGATGAAGAGTATGTAAAAGTAGGAGCTCAGATCTTACAAACAGCTAAAGAAGTTTGGGAAAAATCAGACATGATTGTAAAGGTTAAAGAACCGCTAACTGAAGAGTATCAATACTTCCGTGAAGGCTTAGTTCTTTACACTTATTTACATTTAGCTGCTGATCAAGCATTAACAGATGCTTTGTTAGCTAAAAAGGTAAAAGCAGTGGCTTATGAAACCATAATTTTAGAAGACGGATCATTGCCTTGTTTAAAACCTATGAGTTCAGTTGCCGGAAGATTAGGAGTAATCGAAGGTGCTAAGCATTTAGAAAAAGTAATGGGAGGATCTGGAATTCTAATCTCAGGTGTCCCAGGAACAAAACGCGCAAACGTAGCTATTATCGGTGCGGGTGTTGTTGGTGAAAGTGCCCTAAAAATGGCTGTTGGTTTAGGTGCTAATGTTACAGTGTTAGATATTAATATCGATAAGTTAACTTATCTAGACGATATCTATGGCAATAGAATAACAACTCTTTATAGTAACTCTCATAATATTGAAGAAACTTGTAAGAATGCAGACTTAATCATTAGTGGAGTTTTGCTTCCAGGAGCTAAAGCACCAAAACTTATCAAAAGAGAATACTACAAGAATATGAGACCTGGTAGCGTTATAGTTGATATCGCGATTGACCAAGGAGGCTCTACAGAAGTATCAAAAGCTACTTACCATGACAAACCTACATTTGTAGTTGATGGTATAGTTCATTACTGTGTAGCTAACATGCCTGGTGCGGTTCCACAAACTTCAACAGTCGCTTTAAACAATTCTACTTTAAAATACGGACTTCTTATAGCTGATAAAGGTCTAGAAGAAGCTATGAAGATTTCTAAACCTTTAAAATATGGTATTAACACATATAACGGTAAATGTACTTGCCTAGGTGTATGCCAAGCATTCGATTTGAAATACGAAGCAATTTAATCAAACTAAACTGCCATTTGATGGTAGTTTTTTTATATCTTTTTTTAAATGTGAAACCAGTTTTAGTAATCCTATTGTTTCTCCCAAACCTTATATTATGATAAAATATAGATAGGAAATAATTAATAAGGAGAATGCCATGACAAAGAAAATTTTATTTGTATTTTTTGCCATAATGTTATCGATATCAATTATAGCATGTAGTAATAATACAACAGGGAATACTACTCTGAATCCAACAACAAGTGGAAATACAACTACTGAAGAAAATATTGAGTTGATTCAACAAAATCCAACTGTAGAAAGCGGTTATCTAGCTGATAATGTTCAAGATGGCACAATATTGCACGCTTGGAATTGGTCGATGTCTACGATTGAAAGTCAACTTGAAGAAATTGCAATTGCTGGATTCTCTACTATCCAAATCTCACCAATGCAACCTCAAAAAGATTTCTTTGGTATTGGTGTTTGGTCTTCACAATGGTGGAAATTATATCAACCGCTTGGTTTCTCAATCGCAACTGAAAATCACTCTTTAGGAACAAAAGCTGATTTAATTTCATTGACTGAAGCTGCAGACGAATATGGTATAAAAATTATTGTTGATGTAGTAGCCAATCATTTAGCCGGTGGTGATAATGATACTTTGAATCCTGATGTCAGAGATTATGAAGTGGATATTTATGATATGGGATTAATTAGAACTGGAAATGGTTATGCTTCAGATTCTTCAATTGCCTCAGTAACTAGAGGCGCTTTAGGTGGTTTTCCAGATCTTCAAACAGAATCTGAAATCGTTCAACAAAGAGTTCTTGATTTGCTTAAAGAATATGTTGATGCTGGTGTTGACGGGTTTAGATTTGATGCCGCAAAACATATTGAAACCCCTGAAGACGGTGCTTGGGCTAGTGATTTTTGGCCTACGGTAATCAATGGAGTGAGAGATTATGCGGAAAGTTTAGGAAGAGATGATCTATACTTTTATGGCGAAATCTTGAATACAGCAGGGTTTGATCGTTCTTTCAGCGATTATACACCTTATATGTC
>JAVEQW010000035.1:0-4699 GCA_034007385.1 Candidatus Izemoplasmatales bacterium | reverse complement strand
TCCCATCCTGACGATAACGCTACAGTCACTTTAGATTTTGAAATTTACTACAATGATTATAAAATCGAAAGACAATATACTTATATTAAGAGTAATATTGTAGTTGAAGAAGTTATTGTTAATAACCTTGATTTAGCAGAACTTGAAGGTAGGAAGATAGTTGCTTGGACATGGGAGGAAGGCAAAGACGGGAAATGGACTGAAGGTACTTTAACAGGAAATACCTTTACATTTAATCTAGCGAACGAAGACTACTTCCTATTGGTATTATTTGACGAGAATGTAACGACTTACAACTGGTCTATTAAAATAGCTCAAACAGCTGATTATGAGATTCCGGCTGACGGAATATTTGATGGAAGTATCTTAACCTGGAACTAAAAAATATATTTTTCAGAGCGGTTTTCTTAGGAAAATCGCTTTTTTTATGTAGTAATTGTGATAGGTTGTTGAATATTCCATCACAATAGTAAACAAACGTTTAAAAATGAAAAGTTTCATTATATAATGAAACCAAAGGAGTACTATTATGAAATATTTAGTAACCGGTGCTACTGGACATATAGGAAATGTACTAGTCAAAAAACTATATAAATTAGGCCATGAAGTGCATGCTTTGGTAATGAATAATGACGATATTTCAATTATTGAACCATTCGCGAGTATCATTTATGGCGATATCACTGATAAAAACCGGTTGTTTGAGATTGTGAAAGATTATGATGTTGTTTTTCATTTAGCTGGAATTGTTGAAATAAGACTTGGCAGAAAAAAGCAACTTTATAAAGTGAATGTTGAGGGGACAAAGAATCTCTTGGAAGTTTGTCAAGCAAACAAAATCAAGCGTCTAGTCTACACATCAAGCGTCCATGCTATAGAAGAAAAGAAGAATAATCAATTAATTGAAGAACCATTAGTACTAGATCCTAAAAAAGTAAAAGGACACTACGCAAAGACCAAAGCAATAGCTACCGACTTAATCTTAAATCAAACTTCACCCGAATTGGAAACCGTGGTAGTATACCCTTCAGGTATAATCGGACCATATGACTATAAACTATCCAATTTTGGACAAGTCTTTACTGACTACCTTTTAGGTAGGTTAACAGCTTACTTGAAAGGTGGATATAACTTTGTGGACGTTAGGGATGTCGCAGACGGGATAATTCAAGCGGCAGATAAAGGTAAAGATAAGGAAGGATATATTTTATCCGGACACTCAATTAAAATTAAAGAATTGCTTGATTTCATTGCTGAATATACCAATAGAAAAAAAGTGAAAACCAAATTAGCTTATTGGTTTATCCTCTCCATGAGTTATTTCGCGGAATTCATTTTCATGTTGATGAGACGAAGACCTTTGTTTACCCATTACTCAATATCGGTGTTAAACTCCAATCACAATTTCTCAAATGAAAAAGCAATGCGAGACCTCGGTTTTAAAACCCGCGATATATATACATCAATCAAAGATACTATCGATTTTGCTTCAACTCACTATCTAGAAAAAGTAGGTAACAAATATCGTAAGAAAATTATCAATTGATTGATATAAAAAATAAAATGATAAAGACTATAATTTCTTATATATAAAGCGACTTAATTCTTGTTTACTTTAAGTCGCTTTTTTTGTTATAATATCACTAGTTTTATAGGGTTTTAACCCTGAAAGGATTTTTTAAAAAATGAAAAGCACCTTTGTATTAGCAGATGTATTTAATGACAACATGGTTTTCCAAGCGGGAAAACCAATTCGCATTTTCGGTAAATGCAAGAAAAATATCGATTTAAGTTTTAAGCTTCTTGACAACGAAATCAACATCAGAACCAAATCTGACACATTTATAGTCGAATTTCCTAGTATTGACGAAAGAGAAGCTTCTTTTTCCGTGACTATTCAATCTAAAAAAGAAAAAATTATTTTGTATAATTGTGTTATAGGTGACGTTTACTTGTTCTTAGGTGGAATGAATATTTCAATGCCTTTAAAAGACAGCTATTGTAATCAAGACTATGACAATTTGAGTTTAAGGTTCTTTTGCTGCTCAAACATTGAAAATGGTTGGGTATTAACTGATAAAACTAATTTCGAAAACTTTAGCGCATTGGCTTATTTGTTTTCAAAGGGTATGCATGAAATAATTAAGCATCCGATAGGAATAGTACAATGTAGTCATCAAGATTCAAGGATATTTTCTTGGATGAGTAATTCTGATATTGAAGCCAGTAATGAAATTAAACTTCTAACAAGCAAATATACAAACCAAGAAAAGTTACCTTTATATGGCAATCTTAAAGAATCGATTGTACCACTTCAAATAAAAGCTATTTGCTTTTATCAAGGAGAGAATGATTATCCTTATTTTAGCGTCTATGAAAACGCTCTAAGATCAATAATCAAATGTCTTAGATTAGATTTTAACGATATAAAATTACCTATATTTATCATTCAAATTGCTGGATATAATCATCCTGAAGCTGATGACTATTCAGTAAGTATGATTAGAATCGCCCAAGCAAAGATTGCAGCTGAGAAAGATGATGCTTATCTTGTGCCAGCTATTGACTTTGGCGATCCGGAAATGATTAATCCTAAAGACAAACATTTAGTAGCTAAAAGGCTATCTAATGTAGTATTGGAAAAGTTGTACAAAATTGGAAAGAATAATACACCGCCCACTTTTTTCTCTTACCAAATATATCCAGATAAAATAACAATTCTAACTAAGGATAATTATCTGAATTTAGTCTCAAAATCGGGACAATATTTAGGATTTTCTTACTCTTTGAACGGGATTGACTTTTATCCTTTAGAAGGCATAACAATTACTAATAATATTATCGAAATTAAAAAGGATAAAGAATTTAAAGAGCTTAGATATGGTATGAAGAAGTTCCCTATCTGTGACATTATAACTTCTAATAATCTACCGTTATTACCATTCCAGATAAAATTCTAGAAAAAACCAAGTCTTCTTGGTTTTTTTATTTTTTTTCTATTTCTTTAGAGTATAATATTAATATAATAGGTGAAAACTATGAAAGAAATATCGATTAGCGTCAAGGATATGGTTGAACTACTTTATGGATCCGGCAATATTTCTAGCACTAAGAATTTGCTTCAAAGAGCTCAAGAAGGCACAGATATTCATAAGTACTGGCAAAATCAATATCTTGAAACCGACAAAAAAGAAGTTGTATGTCAAATCAAATACGAGCATGAAGATTTTACTCTATCGATTCAAGGAAGAATTGATGGTGTTCTTTTTCGTGATGATCAAATAATTATTGAAGAAATAAAATCAACACATCTTGATTTTGACCTACTAGAAATAGAAACAACCCCAAGTCATTTAGCTCAAGCTAAAATATATGCTTATATATATGCTAATGCCAATGGGTTAAAGAAGATTAACATCGTGCTGACATATATTCAAGTTAGTGATTTAAAGGTTAAGCAGTTCGATAAATCATATACATTAAAACAACTGGAAAGCTATTATTTAAAAACGATAAACAAATATATTGAATGGGAAGAAAAGATTAAAAATCATGAAGAAACCAGACAAAAATCAATAATCGGCTTAGAATTTCCTTTCCCTGAATACCGTCTTAATCAAAGAGAAATGATGGCTTACATCTATCGAAATATTTTAAACCAGGGAAAACTGTATTTAGAAGCCCCAACAGGAATCGGAAAAACAATTGCTTCACTATTTGCCGGATTAAAGGCAATAAATAAACCGAGACAAAAAATATTTTACAACACGGCTAAAAATGATGGAAAAAAGGTTGTAATAGATACAATAAAGCTATTAGAAGAAAAAGGTTTAATCGCAAAGAGTGTCGAAATCACAGCAAAAGACTCAATGTGCTTTTTAGATAAAAGAGATTGTGATCCTGAGGTTTGTAAATACGCTAAAGGATATTATAACCGAATCTTTAAAACAATCGATGATGTATATACAAATGAAACCTTGCTTACAAAAGAACTAATAAAACATTATGCAAAGAAGCATACTGTTTGTCCTTTTGAACTAAGCTTAGATTTATCTAATTACGCAGACATTATTATTTGTGATTATAACTATGTCTTTGACCCCTTGGTTAAGTTGATTAGATATTTTGAAGACGATCAATATAATCCAATACTCTTGTGTGATGAAGCTCATAATCTAGTAGACAGATCGCGAAGGATGTATTCTTCAAGTTTGACTGAGTCAATGTTTATAAAAGCTTTAGATATTTCCAGATATCTTAAACCTGACCCTTCCTATGAAATCAATCAAGTTTTAGAAGTCTTTTCAGCTGCTAAGATTACTTTGCTTGAAGTTGACTTCGTTCAAAAAGAAGAAGTAAATCCAACACTGATATTATATTTAAGGAAGTTAGCTGTAAAACTTGATAAGATTTTCTCAGACGACAAAATCAAGTTCGAAAGACAGGAATTGCAGGACTTTTATTTTGAGATAGCTAGATTCTTAAAAATCAATGAGTTTTATAACGATGACTTTGTCTATGTAATTGAAAGATATGAAGAAGATATTATTATTTCAATCAATTGTTTGAATGCATCTGAATTTATCAATCAAACGATTGACAACCATTGTGAAGCAGCCAATTTCTTTAGCGCAACCCTAACGCCGATGTTTTATTATAAAAGTCTAATTACCTCTAATTTAGGTGAAGATATATCTCT